>CAMLUB010000021.1 GCA_946486515.1 uncultured Clostridium sp. | reverse complement strand
AGTAAAGTTTTTGAAAGAGGAATCTTTAAAACTTTTCTCTTTTTTTTTTTTTTTTATTTTAAATATATTTTTGATTTTATTATTTAACAAGTTGCCATTTTAACACGTCCCCTTTGGCAACCTTTTTTGATAAAAAAAGAGAAGCTTCGAAGGCTTCTCTTTTGAAAATAAAAGGGGATGTTTTTTTATTTCAATCAGTAATTCATTACTGATTATATTTGCATTATAAATTGTAAATTTGTCCATTTTGTGAACTGAAAGTGAAAATGTAGTAATTATTAAAATGCTAGATTAAATAAAATAGACTAAGGTTGTTCGCCTAAAGTAATGGTTAATTCTTTTTCTTCTCCTTCTCTATTAACTGTAATTGTCATTTGGTCACCAATATTATGAGAATTTTTGATTTCATTTAATTCATTCATTGTTTTAATATCTTTTCCATCTGCTTTTATAATGACATCTCCAATTTTTATTCCACCTTTTTCAGCGGCTGAAAATGTTTCAATATCTTTTACATAGATACCTTCTACTAAATTATTTTTCTTAGCAGTTTCAGCATCTAAATCCATTCCTGTAACACCGATATAAGGTCTTCTTACTTTACTATATTGAATTAATTGCGAAGTTATATCTGTTGTGGAATTGATTGGTATAGCAAATCCCATACCTTCGACATCATTACCAGTTAATTTTAATGTATTTACACCTATTACTTTTCCTTCACTATTTACTAAAGCACCACCACTGTTACCAGCATTGATTGCTGCATCAGTTTGAATTAAAGTATATGTTTTTCCATCTGTATCTGTCACTTCTCTGTTTACAGCACTAACAACACCACAAGTAATTGTACTTTGTAAACCCAAAGGGCTACCAACAGCCATTGCAAATTCACCTACTTTGATAGAATCTGAGTCTGCAAATTCAGCTTTTGTTAAACCAGTTGCTTCAATTTTTATAACGGCTAAATCAGTTTCTTCATCAGTACCAACAATTTTTGCCTCATATTGTTTTTCATCATTAAATAAAGTAACAGTAATTTTTGTAGCTTCAGATACTTGATAATATGCTTCTGCCTCACTAGAAGAAACAACATGATTATTTGTTAAAATATATCCATCGTCACTAATGATAATACCTGAACCTGTTGCAGTAGCAGTAGATGTTTGACTTCCACCAAAAATAGAAAACATGGAAGTTACATTATATTCGATTTGGATACCAACAATTGATGGTAAAATTTTGTTGGCTGCATAAACAGCTGTATCTGAATAATTAGATAGGGAAACTTGATCCACATATCCTGTTGTTTGTGTATTTGTAGAAAAATTAGAAGTATTAGAATTTCCTAAGATTTGATTTTTAATTGCTGGGATACTAAAACAAGTACCTAGTACAACTGCACATCCAACTACTCCACTAAAAAATGGTAATAAAACATTTTTTCCAAAGTTTGATTTTGTTTTTGATGTATTGTTGATTTCATAAACAGTTTTATAATTATCTGGATTTGAAACAGTTTTAAAAGTTGATTTGTTTTCATGGTTTATTTTATTTTCATCATCATGATTTTCCATTTATATTACCTCCTATGATTATATATATTAACCTATTTTTAACTTATAATACAACAGGTTTGTGAATTTTTTGTGAAGAAAATAGGTTTTTTTACAGATATTTATGTTTATTTTAGATGTTTGAACAATATCATCTTTTACTGTCTTTTATTAAGCTGTGAATTGTAACACACTATAACAATAAAAAAGAAATTTCATCTAAATTTTATTGAAAAAAAGCAAATTAAAGGATATAATAGAAAAGAGTCATATACATAAAAAATAAAAATGTGTGATTTCCTTATCATAAAGTAATCATGCATGATTTTGGTATATTAGGAGAAAAATAAAATGAAAAAAAATCAACAAAAAGGAATTACTTTAATTACATTAAGCATAACCATTATTATTTTAATTATCTTAGCAAGTATAGTCTTTTATACAGGAAAAGAGTCTATAAAAAAAGCAGACCTCGAAGGTCTAAAAACAAATATGTTATTAATAGAAACAAAGGCAAAAGAATATGTTGAAAATGCTAATTTTAAATTAGGAATAAATCCTAATGTAGATACGATGTATGAAAAAGCTAAAGAAAATTTAATAGGAGAAGAAAAAGGCACTGTTGTTACAGTAGATGATGAAATTGTGAAAACATTACTAGAGATTGGAATAGAACAAGAAGATATAGAAAAAGGAAAAGTATATAAATTAACAACAGAAAATTTACAGAATATGGGAATTCAACATGTAAACTCTAATGATGAAGACGGATGGTATATTATCCTATATAATTTAGAAAATGCGACAGCTGAAATATATAATACCAAAGGATATGAAGGAAAATATTCTTTGACAGATATTAAAGAATTTGAAATGTAGGGCACATTTACAAAAAAATTTACGAAAAGTTAAGAAATAAAAATATATGAAACAATAAAGAAAGAAGAGTGAAGACAATCAAACAAAAAGAAATAGAAAGATTAACCATTTTAAAAGATATGGAAAAAAATTTGTATGAAAAAGGATTTAAATATATTTGTGGAATAGACGAGGCAGGAAGAGGACCATTAGCTGGTCCTGTTGTTGTTGCAGGTGTAATTATGCCTAAAGATTCTATGATAGAAGGAGTTAACGATTCAAAAAAAGTATCGGAAAAGAAAAGAGAAAAGCTATATGAAATCATTTTAGCAGAAGCCATTAGCTATTCTGTTGCAATTGTTGGACAAGATGTTATAGATGACATTAATATTTTAAATGCAACTAAACAAGGGGTTACAAAAGTAGTAAAAGAATTAGATGTAACACCAAATTTAATATTAGTAGATGCTTTAACAAATATTGATACGAAAGGTATTCCTTATGATTCTATTATTAAAGGTGATGCAACATGTTATAACATAGCAGCTGCATCGATTATAGCAAAAGTAACAAGAGATAGAATTATGCGTGAATGGGATGAAGTTTATCCACAATATGGTTTTATCAATCATAAGGGATATGGAACTAAAAAACATATAGATGCATTAAAAGAATATGGTCCATGTCCTATACATAGAAAAACATTTATTAAAAATTTTGTATAAGATAAAAGAGCAATTTACTTATAAAAATAATGTTTTTCTTAGTAGAGTATTGCTTTTTCATTTTAAAGGAAACAATATGAGACTTTAAATTAAGTAATTCAAAGTGAAAATAAAATTTAACATTTTATTTTCAAAAGAAAAATTGAGCTTTTCCTATACAAGAACGTTGCTTTGCTCTAACGATTGCACACAAATTTTAGTAATGTAAATTTGGTATCGAACAAAGATGCTAGCTTTAAAATATTATAAACAGAAAAAAGTTTAAGAAAATCTGCTATTGTTTAACAATTGCAGCTAGACAAGGAAGGATAAAACATGGATATTTTAGAGATTATAGAAAAAAAGAGAGATAAAAAAGGATTATCAAAAGAAGAAATTGAGTATTTTGTGAAAGGATATACACAAGGAAAAATAGAAGATTATCAAGCAGCAGCATTGATGATGGCAATATATTTAAATGGAATGACAAGTCAAGAAACAACAGATTTGACTATGGCAATGGCAAATTCTGGACAAACTTTAGATTTATCGATTTTAAATGAAGTAATTGTAGATAAACATTCCACAGGAGGGGTTGGAGATAAAATATCATTAATTTTGTTGCCGTTAATTGCTTCTTTAGATGTACCAGTAGCTAAAATGTCAGGTAGAGGTTTAGGATTTACAGGAGGAACGGCAGATAAATTGGATGCAATTCCAGGGTATCAAACCAATATTGATATCCAGAACTTTATAGAAAATGTGAAAAGAATAGGAATTAGTATCATGACACAAACCTTCAATTTAGCACCAGCTGATAAAAAAATATATAGTTTGAGAGATAGTATTTCCTGTGTAGAAAGTATTCCTTTGATTGCATCTAGTATTATGAGTAAAAAAATTGCAAGTGGTGCACAAAAAATTGTACTAGATGTAACTTGTGGTTTAGGAGCTTTTATGCATTCTAAAGCGAGAGCAGAAGAATTAGCAAATGAAATGATTGAAATTGGAAAATTAGCTAATAGAGAAACTGTATGCATATTGACAAATATGAATGAACCATTAGGATATGCAGTAGGAAATTCTTTAGAAGTGATAGAAGCAATACAATTTTTAAAAGGGGATATGCCAGAAGATATCAAGGAAGTGGTTTTAGAATTAGGTGCTTATATGATAAAACTTGCAGGAAAAGGAGATAATCTGATAAAGAACAAAGAAAAATTATTGGAAAATATACAAAACAAAAAAGGATATGATAAATTTATCCAATTAGTAGAAAATCAAGGCGGAGATTCTTCATATATAAAGGATACGAATTTATTTGTAAAGGCAAATTATATAGAAAAAATATATAGTCAACAAAGTGGATATATTGAAAGTATAAATGCAAAAGAAATTGGAAAAATTGTATGTCATTTGGGGGCAGGAAGAATTCGAAAAGAAGATCCAATAGATTATGCTGTTGGAATTGTATTAAATAAAAAAGTTTCAGATAAGGTGGAAATAGGAGAAGAATTAGTTACTGTTTATGCAAATTCAAAAGAAAAATTAGAAGAAGCAAAGAAAAAAATATTAGAAGTTATAAAAATAAAAAATAAGAAAATTGAAAAACCAAAAATGATATTAGAGGTGATACAATAAATAAGTAGACAAAAATAGTTACAGTTCAGACTTAACCAAAAATATGATAGAAAATAAAATTTTTATCAAAAACTATACAAAAAACAAGAAAATAATGATATAATATATAGGTAAGCTTTTAAATTTAAGATTGTGTAAAATATTAATAAAGAAAATCAAGATTTGAAAAAGATTTTCCATATTATATGAGAAAGGAAGAATTGAAAATGAAAAAAGAAAACAAAGAGAAAGTAAAAAAAACAAAAAATTATGATAAAGGACAAATTTTTGTAAAAGTTATGGCTGGAGTTCTAGCAATACTAATGATACTTGCGACAGCTTCAACATTAATTTATTCATTAATGATATAGTAAAAAAAGAGGTAAAAATATGATAATTGATTTTGGAATGAATTGGGAAAATTTTTATACAGATAATATTGTAGGATACATAAAATCGTTGCAAGAAAATCCATTTGAGCTAATAACATTAATCATTGATTTGGCAATTGTCTTTTTTTTAATATATTCTTTTTTTAAAATTGTAAAAGGATCTAGAGCATGGCAATTAATAAAAGGAATTGTATTATTAATTGTCATTACTTGGTTTAGTGGGTTGTTTAATTTACAAATTTTAAATTGGATTTTGACAGGTATTATGAATCTGGGAGTAATTGCCATTATTGTTATATTCCAACCAGAATTAAGGAGAGGACTAGAACAATTAGGAACAAATAAATTTACAAAGTTTTTTGGAATTGATAAAGATTTAGCAACCAAAACAAAAGAAGATATTTATAAAATTGTGATTGCAGCAGTAGAATTGTCAAAAAGCAAAATAGGTGCCTTAATTGTGATTGAAAGAGATATTAAAATTCAAGATGTTATTGCCAGTGGAATACCAATGAATGCTGATGTATCTCCTCAATTATTGGTTAATATATTTGAACCAAAAACACCTTTACATGATGGAGCTGTTATTATATCAGGAAATAAAATAGCAGCTGCAGCTTGTGTATTACCACTTGCTGATGATAATGATATAGCTAAAGAATTAGGAACAAGGCATAGAGCCGCAATTGGAATATCAAAAGAGTCTGATAGTATCGTAATCGTTATATCAGAAGAAACTGGAAAAATTTCTATTGCAAAAGATGGTACATTGATTGCAGATGTTAGTGAAGATGCTTTGAAAAAAATATTAATCAGTAATGTTGTGACGAAAAGATTTGCAGTTGAAAAAAGAGAAAGAAGAAATAAAATAAAAGAAATAAGAGAAAAATTACATAAAGAAAAACAAGAAGTAAAAGCAAAAGAAGAGGAAGAAAAGAAGAAATAAAAGTCGCAATATAGCGACTTTTATTAATATATTATGGGTAATATTTAACATGAAATAATGAATCATACTAAAATTCAAATTTACAAAATCTAAGGAACCATTAGCAGTTATAAAAATGAGTGAGAACTTAAGAAAGGAAAATTCAGTTATGAGAAATATAAAATTAGTTATTGAATATGATGGAAAAGATTTTAATGGTTGGCAAAAACAACCAACAAAATTAAATATTCAAGGAGAAATTGAAAAAGCAATTAAACAAATAACAGGAGAAGAGGTAGATTTAATAGCATCAGGAAGAACAGATGCAGGTGTTCATGCTCTTGGACAAGTTGCTAATTTTAAAACCAATTCGAATTTACCAATTAAAAAATTTCCAATAGCTTTAAATGCTAATTTAAAAAAGTCGATTATTATAAAATCAGCAGAAGAGGTAGAAGACAGTTTTCATAGTAGATTAAATTGTAAAAGAAAAACATATCGATATATTATTAATAATTCCACATATGGAACAGCAATTTATAGAAATTTGGAGACCCATATACCGCTCAAATTAAATATAGAAAAAATGCAGGAAGCAGTGAAATATTTTGAAGGAGAACATGATTTTAAAGCTTTTAAAGCAAGTGGAACAAGTAGTAAAAGTAGTGTAAGAACAATTTATAAAGCTCAAGTAATACTTGCCGAAAATGAAAGAATTTATATAGAATTAACAGGAAATGGATTTTTGTATAATATGGTAAGAATTATGGCAGGAACACTTGTAGACGTAGGATTAGAAAAAATAGAACCTAGAGAAATAAAAACTATCATAGAATCTAAAAAAAGGGAAAATGCTGGAAAAACATTGCCACCACAAGGATTATATCTAGTTAAAGTAGAATATGAAAATGAAAAACAAATTACATAATATTATCTATAATAGTAAAAAGTCAGTTATTGTATGAACAAACCAGATGGATTATGCATAAAATATAGTAAAAAGAAAAAGGAGAAAAATCTATGAATACAATTTTACTCATATTTTTTGCAATACCATTAGCCGTTATCATATTTTCCATCGCATTACAAAAAATTTTAAAATGTCCAGCATTAGTGGCAGGTATTATATTTGTAATAGGTGTGCTGATTACTTTTATTATCGGAAATCTGATTGCTTTAGTAGCCACATTGGTATATACATTCATTAGTTATATAACAGCATGGCTTATTGATTTTATATGTAGATATGGTAAAAATGATAATCATAATGGTTGTAGAATAAATTATTGCTGTAATAACAATGATAATACTAACGAAAATAATTTACTAACAATCAGTAGTAATTGCTCGAATAATGCAAATGGTGATTTATTGACAATCAATAGTAGTGGTGCAAATCAAAATACCACTAATTTACTTACTATTAGTAGTGATAACAATGGAAGAAATTATTGTTGTAATGATGATAACAATTATGGTTTTGAATGTAATAACAATAATAATATAAATACAGCTAATACAATTAATGGTGTTATCAGAATTGTTAATAACAATGACAACAGTTCTTGTAATAGGGATGAAATAACAACTAAAATTAATGTTGTTCCTAATAATGCAAATAATGGGAGAACAGGTTGCTTTTGTGGAAGATATAGAAGAAGATAATTTTGTCCAATTGGGGACGTTTCTGTTTGGGACATTTTTATGCAAATCAGTTTTTAAAAAAAGGTATTAAATTTTATGATATTACGAATGCAAATGGAAGAATATTAAAAATTCTAAAATTATTAAGTAGGAAAATCTCAAATTTCTCTTTGAGAAGCGCCTGCTTAATAATTTTAGAATTTATTTATTCTGCAATGCTAGCCGAGTAATGAATAAAATTTAATACAATAGCTTTTAAAAAATTTAATAATTAAAAAATGTCCCAAACAGAAACGTCCCCAATTGGACAAAAAGGAAAATATTTCCAATCATTTCGGATTCTTTTCAATTTCTTTATTTCAGTTGAAATTTTATGAAATTTATGTTAGTATATATCATACAAAAGGGAGGTAAAGATGTTAGAAATATTAGAACATACAATTGAAGATAGTATAAGATTAATTCCTTTTTTACTTTTAACATATTTGTTAATGGAATACATAGAACATAAGACAAAAGAAAAAACAAAAGAAACGATTAAAAAATCGGGAAAATTTGGTCCATTCTTTGGTGCATTACTGGGGATTGTTCCTCAATGTGGATTTTCTGTTTCTGCTACTAATTTATATGCTGCAAGAGTTATCACATTGGGAACATTAATAGCTGTTTATTTATCTACTTCAGATGAGATGTTACCTATTTTTTTATCAGAAGGAGTAGAGATTGATGTTATTATTAAGATATTAGCAATTAAATTAGCGATTGGTATGATTGCAGGTTTTTTGATAGATTTTGCTATAAGATTAAAGCATAAGGAAAAAGAGGATAAGGAAAAAATCATTGACTTGTGTGAGAAAGAACATTGTCATTGTGAACATGGAATATTTCAGTCTGCAGTAAAACATACAGTTAACATATTTGTTTTTATATTTATTATTACATTTATCATTAATTTGGCTATTCATTTTATAGGGGAAGAAACAATAGCGGGATTTATGTTGAATAGACCAATTTTAGGACCAATCATATCTGGAATCATTGGATTAATTCCAAATTGTGCTTCATCAGTTATTATTACCCAAATGTATTTAGAAGATATTATATCTGTTGGAACGATGATTGCAGGTTTATTAGTTAGTGCAGGAGTTGGATTAGCTGTGCTATTTAGAATTAATAAAGGAATCAAAGAAAATATAAAAATTACAGTTTTGTTATATGTAATTGGTGTATTATCTGGTATTATATTAGAAGTGATTGGATTAACGATATAGTAATTTTTAAATATATCTTGTTAAAATAAAGTCATAGCAAAAAGAATAAAAAAGACTTACAAAATTGTACGGAAACCAAAAAGTAAGTCTTTTTTTATTATATATAACGTAAAATTTGGTGCTGAACAATGATGCGCGCTTTAAAATGTTATGAACAGAAAAGTGTTTAAAAAAGCCTTCTATTGTTCTATTTCTTTTCACTTCTTTTAAAATTAATAACAACAGCATCATCGTTATTAAATAAATATCTTGAATCTGTGGTGTCTGTTTGTACTGGATTGATTTCATCTCTTTCATCTTTAAAATCAAGATTTTTTAAATCAAATTTTTTCTTAGTAGAAGTATCGTCTTCTGTTGCAGTAGTAACGCCATCAGAATATTTACCAAAGTCAAATATTTTAATTTTTTGCTTTTCTTTATATTTAGATTCTAAGTAATTAAATCTACCAGGTCCAACCATTAATTTTCCACCAATATCTTTTACTTTATAAGCACATTTTTTATCAGTAAGCATTCCTTGTAGTTTTCCAGGTGTAAAGTAATCAACATATGCCCATTTTGCATCACCTAATTTATTTGTATAAGACATTTTATCTGTATCTAAATCTACCTTATAGGTCCATTCTCTATGTGAACCAAATTCTGCAACCCACCATTTTAATTCATCAATAACAGCATTACCTGTAAATACTTTATTTGAGCAATTTGCAAGAATTGTATTTTTATAATTTTCTCTTGATTTAGGTGTATCTAATTGTGCTAAATTTTGAGCAGAAATAATGTTTCCAACACGATATTTTCTGTACATTGTAAACATGGCTTCTGTTGCTTTACAAATAAAGTCAGGGAATTCATCAACATACAAGAAGTTAGGAACTCTTGAATTTTCTCCACCAGGTCTTCTTAAAACCGCATTTTGCATTGAGATTAAGAAGAATAATCCAAATGCTTGATGTGTTGATGAGCCTAAATCACCACGTCTGGTACATACAAAAGTAATATCACCATTTGCAAGAGATTTATCAAAATCAATATTATGAAATCGATTACATAATATTGATTTTACACCAGGTAATCTTAAAAGATTATCTAATTGTGTAACTGCAGCATATATATCTTTTTCGGTTTTCTCTCTGGCAGGACCATTTTTATAAAAACATTTTTTGAAGTATGAAAGTTGTATAGCATATTTTTCTTTTAATTCTTCATCATGTGCTAAAATTTCACACATTTTTTCGACTAATTCAAAATTTGTAAACATTTTTAGCATATCTTCCATATTAGGAAGAGCACCTTCGTTCATTCTAGGATACATTTCTTTTAATAAAATGGCTAAATTTTCAATTGCTTGAATAATAAAATCTTCTCTGTAAGCATCTTCAACTTCTTCATGAGCGTTATTATACATAGCTTTTAAAGCAGAAGAAATAGTAACGGCTATTTTTGAAGGTTCATCATATACAAAAGGATTTAATCCCATAGAATTAGGATTTGATGGATCAATGATATTATATTTAAATCCATAATTATCGCAAACTTGTGTCATATGGTCAATCAATTCATAATCTGGAGACATAATTTCTAATCCTAAATTTTTATATACATTTTCTCCATTTAATGAGCCTAATATCATTTTTTTCATATAAGCATTAAAAACAGCTTCTTTACCTTCAGATGGTGCAAGCATTTCTAATTTAAAGTTTTGATTTAAGTAATCATTATCATATGGTCTTTTCAAATGTGCAATACCTGTTTTCAATGCAGTAAATCCCATTTCTTTAGAAACTTCTCTGAAAAAGTACTTTTTTTCAATATCTCTTGCAATCATTGGTTCAAATATTAAAGAAGTTTTACCTGTTCCAGAGCCACCACAAACGAATAAAGATAAATATCTAGAAACTTCTGGAATGGTGATTGTTGTTCCATAGTCATCATCTGTACATAAGAAAACTTCACAAGTATAGATTCCTCTATCCTTGTTTGGATCAGATAAGTTAATTCCTTTATAGTCCCAAATAGAACGGATTTGATCTAAATTATCATTAATACCAAAGTATAACCATTTGAATAATGGAAATATAGTGACTAGTGGCAAATAAAGGGAAATACTAATAAATGCAGGTTTTACAATATCAGAAAAATCGGTAATTAATTCTACGTAATCGGGAACAGATAATAGTAATAACCAAGCACCCATATTTAGCCATTGTGTAAACATAGAAATGGCAATCACATATAATCCAATGACATATACATAGAATATAGCAACCTTTTTCATATTGGAAGTCGCAAATTCGGAATTTCCTGAAAATAAGAAAGCAAAAATTGGACATGCCAAAGCTAATGTATATTGTATAGGTCCCCAATAAGAATAAGATACACCTGTAAATATCATCAAAAGCATTTCAACAATTCGGTCTACTGCTAAATATACAGTTAATAATGTTAAAATATATGTTGCAAAAGTATTTCTATTTACATTTAGTTTCTTTAAAAATTTATCTATAAGCTTCATTTAAAATATCCTTTCAAAATCTAAAATCATACATATATATTATCCTACAAAATACTGAAAAAAACAAGGGTTTTAGTGAAATTTGTTTAAATTTTAATAGTTGTAAGGTTGCCAAAAGGGACGTGTTAAAATGGCAACTTTGATAAATAAAAATAATTAATTTTTAAATTGTATTAAAGTTGCCATTTTAACACGTCCCTTTTGGCAACCTTTGGTAATTTTAGTTAGTATAAAAAACAAGATAATTGAATATACTATTAGAACAAGAAAAATGGGAGGAAAGTTATGGAAGATAATTTTGTTCAAGAAACATTTATAGAAGATATGGAGGAAAGAGAAAAGGAAATTGAATTGATTAAAAATATTATAAAAACACGAAAGGCATTAAAAAATGTAGATAAAAATTTTGAGTATGCACAAGATGATTTAGTAGATTATTATATTTATGAAATGAAAGCAAATCAAGCAAAATTAAATTATTTAATCAAAATAGCAAAAATGAAGGGAATTACAGTTGATATGATTAATGATATAAAATATAGACTTTCTAGTGATGAAGAAGTCGGATAGGTCTATTTGTCCAATTGATAGCATAATAATGAGTAAGAGATATATATGTTATCAATTGGAGGTAGAAATGGATTTAAATATAGTTACATATTTGGCTTGTATCTGTTTTATATTTATTATTGGAAGAATTTTCATTGTCCCATTGAAAAAGATTTTTAAACTTATTATGAATTCAATTATTGGAGGATTTGTTATATATGTGATTAACTTAATTGGTGCTAATTTTGGATTTCATATAGGTTTAAATATTATTAACAGTCTCATAATAGGATTATTAGGATTACCTGGAGTGATTTGTTTAATTATTGTAAAATTACTAATAGGATAAAGCATGAACAAAAATATCACCATAATCAAAACAAATTTAATAAACACACAAGGTTAAAAAGCAAATAAAAAGGAATGAATCTTGTATGATACAATATTCATTCCTAATTTGATTAGTTGGTATTCAAAAATTTCTATTTTTTAGGATTATGATATCATTTGAAAATGGTCTTTTTTCTATGTATATTTTTATGGTCTATTCCACCGTAACAGATTTTGCCAAATTCCTTGGTTTATCTACATCTAAGCCTTTTTCCTTTGAAATATAGTATGATAATAGTTGCAAAGGAATAATTGATAAGATTGGTGAGATATATGGGATAGTTTCTGGAATTTCTAGTACAGTATCAAACATAGATTTATCAATTTTTTGGTTAGTAATAATGAAAGTTTTTGCTCCACGAGTGATCACTTCTTGAAGATTACTAACTGTTTTTTCAACTAAAGTAGGTTCTGTCATAATGCCTACAACAGTTACATCTTTTTCAATTAAAGCAATTGGTCCATGTTTTAATTCACCTGCTGCATAACTTTCTGAATGAATATAGGAAATTTCTTTTAATTTTAAAGAACCTTCTTTGGCAACTGTTTCATCAATACCTCTACCAATAAAGAAAACATCTTTTTCTTGATAAATTCTCTTTGAAAATTGTTTAACAACATTTTCTAATTTTAGACATTCTTCAATTTTTCTTGGTAAGTCTAAAATTTCTTTTTTCAATTCATATAACATTTCAGAATTTTTTTCTAGTATTTCTGCAAAGTAAATTGCTAATATAACTATTAAAACAACTTGTGAAGTATATGCTTTTGTAGAAGCAACTGCAATTTCTGGTCCAGCATGTGTATAAATAGAATAATCTGCTTCTCTTGTAATAGAACTTCCAATAACATTAGAAATAGCAA
>CAMLUB010000020.1 GCA_946486515.1 uncultured Clostridium sp. | reverse complement strand
CAACAGATACAACAGCAGGTGAAAGAGAAAGAGGAACATTAGAAACATTACTTACTTTTCCAATAAAAAGCAAAGATATAATTGTAGGAAAGTTTTTAGGAGTTACAGTATCATCAATTATTACAGGAATAATAAGTTTAGCTTTAGCGATAATATCATTGATGATTACAAAAAATATGTTTAGCATTTATGAAGGAATGGATGTAATGTATTCGCCAATTACAATACTATTTGCAGTAATTGTAATAATAGCATACTCATTCTTTATAAGTGGTTTATGTATTGCGATTGCAAGTACCTCTAAAACATTTAAAGAAGCTCAAAGTGCATTAACACCATTAACATTTATATCATTCTTTCCTGGTATGATAGCATTTATGATGGGAATAACAACAACACCAATACTTTCAATAGTACCATTTTTAAACTTTACACTAATATTTACTGATATAAATAATGGAACAATTAATTTATTAAATATCGGTTTAATGGCAATATCTACAATTATTTATATAAGTTTAGTATTTGCTCATATTATAAAACAATATAAGTCAGAAAAAGTGCTATTTGCAAAATAAAATGACAAAATATTCTATATTTAGAAATAAGTATAGAATATTTTTTGACTTGTTATTTTTTTATAGTTATGTACTTTGTTAACATGAAATGTTATAATAATATTGAATGAAACAAATTTGTAGAGGAGTTTACAATGATAGAAATAAGGCAAGAAAATAAAAAAGATTATGAAGAAGTATATAATGTTGTAAAAATGGCTTTTGAATCAGCAAAGCATAGTGATGGAAATGAACAAGATTTAGTAGTAGCATTAAGAAAGAGTAAAAATTTTATTCCAGAATTATCATTAGTTGCAGTAAATGATGATAAAATAGTAGGTTATGTAATGTTTTCGAAAATAAAAATTGGAGAATATGAGGAACTTGCATTAGCACCACTTGCAGTTTTACCTAAATATCAAAAGCAAGGAATAGGAAAAAAGTTAATAGAAAAAGGACATAAGATAGCCAAAGGATTAGGTTTTCATTATTCTGTTGTTTTAGGAAGTGAAAAATATTATCCTAAATTAGGTTATGTTCCAGCAAGTCAATATGGAATTAAAGCACCATTTGAAGTTTTAGATGAAAATTTTATGGTTATGAAATTAAATGATTTTGATAAAGAGATAGTCGGAACAGTTGAATATGCAAAAGAATTTAATATATAAAGAATATTAATTACAATTCTGATAAAAAATATATAAAGTTAAAATTGAAAAATTATTATTGAAAAAAAATTATATATGTGGTATATTTTGAAAAAAGAAAAAATAATCAATCTGCCGAGATTTTTAGATTGTGTAGTAGGCCTGTGTAACACAAACACAGGTCTTTGTTTTTTATAAAGGAGTGATTATTATGTGGTTACTTTTAGGTACAACATTAACAATTAGTTTTTTTGATAGTTTAAATCCATCAGCTATTGCACAACAGATGTTACTTCAAGCAATGGTAAAAAATAAAAGACATATATTGTTCTTTATCTTGGGAATAGGACTAGCAAATTTTATAATGGGACTAGCTATATATTATGGAATTGCAAGTTTGATTTCTTTATTACTTTCTCATCTTACAAAAACTTATCCAATATATGTTTATGGAACAGCAACAGGAGCAGGGATATTTTGCATATTAGCAGGAATTAGATTAATTATTAAAACTAAGATTAGTAGTAGTGCAAATGATGCACTAAAGCAACAGGAAACAGTAAAAACACCTATGTGCTTATCACCAGTTTCACTATTTATTATGGGAGTTGCATTTTGTTTCGTTGAGTTAACAAGTGCATTTCCATATTTCGGTTTTATAGCACTTCTAGCACAATATAAACTAATTATTCCAGTAACATTAATTTTTATGCTAATGTATAATTTTATGTATGTATTTCCTTTGATTTTACTTTACAATGGTTACAACAAGTTACAAGGTACGAAAATGATTAAAAAACTTGAACTTATATTAGAAAAAATTTCTTCTTATATTATACCAGTTGTAATAGTTTTAGTTGGTATTGTTTTAATCTATTATGGAGTTTCATCACCGCTATAAAATAGTTTGATTATAACAACAGATTACAATAAATAAGGCGGATGATAAAATCATTTGTCTTTTTTTATAAAAGACTATTGACATCGTGTCAAAGAAGTGGTATATAATAGATAAAAGTTGACACAATGTCAAAAAAAGGGGGGCGGAAAAATGAATAATGAAATAGGAGAAGATAAGAAAGAAGAAATTATTAAGGCTTGTGAGGAACTTTATAAAGAAACAAGTTTCAAAGACATCACAATAAAAGGAATTGGAGAGCAAGGAAAATTTTCTAGAACTTCTATATATTATTATTTCCAGACAAAAGAAGAAATATTTTTAGCACTTTTTTCAAAAGAATATGAGAAATGGATAAAAGATTTAGAGGAATTATATAGTAAAAATGAAGAACTATCAAAAGAAAATTTTGCTGACAAATTAGCCAAAACCATTGAAAAAAGAAAAAATCTGTTAAAGTTACTTTCAATGAATATGTATGATATGGAAGAAAACAGTAGAATTGAAGAGCTAATAAAATTTAAAACAGCTTATGGCAAATCAGTAGAAATGGTAAGAAAATGTATTGCTAAATTTTTAAAAGATATGTCAGAAGAAGAAAAAGATAAATTCATATTTTCATTTTTTCCATTCATGTATGGCATATATCCTTATGCTGAAGTAACAGAAAAACAAAAGGAAGCAATGGAAAAAGCAAAAGTACCGTTTAAGTTCCAAACTATATATGAAATTACTTATAATGGATTATTAAAATTATTAAAATAAATTATATAGGAGGTTTGAAACAATGAGTATTACAAAAAAAGCAAAGGAAAATTATGAAGAATTATTTAAAAATATTGAGTTTAGTAAGGAAGATGATGAATTAAAAGAAATTGTTTTAAATTTTGCTCTAGATGAAGCACAAGAACAAGACAATTTAGATAAGAAAACAAGACAAATGGTAATACTAGCAGCAACTATTGCTACACAAACAAAAAAGATGTATGAAGTATTTGTAAATTCAGCATTAAATGTAGGAGTAACACCTGTTGCAATTAAAGAAATTCTATATCAATCAGTACCTTATGTTGGTATTTTAAAGGTTTTAGATTTATTAGAACCTACAAATAGAATTTTTAAAGAAAGAGGAATCGAATTACCATTAGAAAAACAAGGCACAACTACAATAGAAGATAGATTTGATAAAGGACTAGAAGTACAAAAATCAATATTTGGAGAAACAATAGATAATAATTATAAAAATTCTCCAAAGAATCAGGTACATATACAAAAATTCTTATCAGATAACTGTTTTGGAGATTTCTATACAAGAAATGGCTTAGATGTAAAAACAAGAGAATTAATTACATTTTCAATATTAATTTCACAAGGTGGTTGTGAGCCTCAAGTAAAAGGTCATATTGCAGGAAATGTAAATGTGGAAAATGATAAGCAAACATTATTAAATACAGTAACAGCACTTTTACCTTATATCGGTTATCCAAGAAGTTTAAATGCAATTAGCTGTATAAATCAAGTAATACCAGAATAAAAAATATTAAATAAGAAAAGGAGAGATTAGTTATGGAAGAAAAAGAATTTGAAAAAGTAAATATGTTTGGGAAGGGTAATCCAAATGATGCGTTTGCTAAGTATTTTGTAGGAAATAGTTATTTAAATCCATTAGTAGATAATACAAGTCCAATATTTTTAGCAAATGTAACATTTGAGCCAGGTTGTAGAAATAATTGGCACATACATCATGCGAGTAAAAATGGAGGTCAAATTTTAATATGCACAGCAGGATATGGTTGGTATCAAGAAGAAGGAAAAGAAGCAGTAAGTTTAGAGCCAGGAAAAGTAATAGTAATTCCAGCCAATGTTAAACATTGGCACGGAGCCAAAAAGGACAGTTGGTTTAGCCATATTGCAATAGAAGTACCAGGAGAAGATACAAAAAATGAGTGGTGTGAAAAAGTTACAGATGAGGAATACAATGACATTGAAGTTACTATTGAAAGAGTTAATTAGAAAAGAGGAATTTAGTATGAGTTTAATCATTAATATATATTATACAGGAGAAAATGGTTCAGCTAAAAAATTTGCAAATGAGATGATTTCAAGTGGAATAGTAGATAGAGTAAGAGCTGAAAAAGGAAATTTAAGATATAATTATTTTTTTCCTATGGATGATCCAGAAACTGTCCTTTTAATAGATAGATGGGAAAGTCAGGAAGCACTAGATGAACACCATAAATCTCCTATGATGAAAGAAATAGCAGAATTAAGAGATAAATATCATCTTCGTATGAGAGTAGAACAATTTGTAGAAAAGGAAAATTAATTCTATTTTAAGATGGGAGGAATTTATCATGAGTAAAGTTTTAGTGAGTTATTTTTCAGCAACTGGTGTTACAAAAAAGTTAGCAGAAAAAATTGCAAATGCAATTAAAGGAGATTTATTTGAAATTGAGCCAACACAAAAATATACATTAGAAGATTTAGACTGGACAAATAAACAAAGTAGATCATCAATCGAAATGCAGGACAAAACTTCTAGACCACAAATATTAAATAGAGTATCAAATATTGCAGAATATGATACAGTTGTATTAGGCTTTCCAGTTTGGTGGTACACAGCACCTACCATAATAAATACTTTTATTGAAGAAAATAATTTAGAAGGAAAAGATATTTATGTATTTGTAACAAGTGGTGGCTCTGGTTCAGAAGGAAGTTTTAAAGATTTGAAAAATACATACAAAAATCTAAACTTTATAAGAAGTAAAAGATTTACTGGAAGAGAAACTGATGAAGATTATATAAATTGGATAAAATGAAACTTACAGGTATGGGAAATAAAAAATTTTTTATAGTTATGTACTTTAATAACATAAAATGTTATTATAATATGGAATTACACAAATAGTAAGTTGTAGAGGAGATTTAGTAATGTTTGAAAGAGAAAATTTTAATCATATTCCTACTGAATATGAAATAAAAGAATACATAAATAATGATTTATGGGTGGACTTTTGTAATTATATGAAACATACATATAATGTGGCACTTAAGTTTGAATTTAGTAAATGCAGTTGGGAATATGGATGGAATATCAAATTTAAAAAAGGTATTAAATCATTATGTACTATATATCCTAGAGAAAACTATTTTACTATATTAATTGTTATTGGAAAAAATGAAAAGAAACTTTTTGAAGATACATTTTCATCTTTTAGTAATGGTATACAAAAGATTTATAAAGAAACACCAGAAGGAAACGGTCAGAAATGGTTAATGATAGATTTAGAAGATAATGACAGGAAATATGAAGATATAAAGAAAATAATTGGATTTAGAGCAAATAAAAAGTAAGTGTAGAGGAGAAAAGATTATGAAAGAAATAAAAAAAGATGAAAGAACAGAAAATTTAATTAATCAATTATTAGAAGTATGGGAAGATTCTGTAAAGGCAACACATACTTTTTTATCTAATGAAGAAATAGAAAATATAAAAAAATATGTACCACAAGCATTAAAAGGTATATCACACTTGATAATTTTAGAAAATGAAAAATATCAACCTATTGCTTTTATGGGGATAGAAGAAAATAAACTTGAAATGCTATTTATAAAAAATAGTGAAAGAGGAAAAGGATTAGGAAAAAAATTATTAAATTATGGAATAGAAAATTATGGTGTAAATGACCTTGCTGTTAATGAAGATAATCCACAAGCTAAAGAATTTTATGAACATATGGGATTTAAAGTTTATCAAAGAAATGAATTAGATGATCAAGGAAATCCTTATCCTGTTTTATATATGAGATTAGAGAGATAATGTAGACCTGTGTAATACAAACACAGGTCTTTACGCTTCTTTGAGAACTTAAATATATTTTGAAAAAAATTTTTCAGAAATCTATTGACAAAATGTTATAAACTGTTATACTATAATTATAACAGCGAATAACAGTGAGGAGGAAAGCTATGAATATAATAATAAGTAATAATAGTAGTGTACCAATTTATGAACAAATAAAAAATGCTATTAAAGATGCTATAATTTCCAACGAATTAAAAGAAGAAGAAATGTTACCTTCAGTCAGAAATTTAGCAAATGACTTAAAAATAAGTTTCCTTACAGTAAAAAAGGCTTATGATGAACTAGAACAAGAAGAATTTATAAAAACAGTACAAGGAAAAGGAAGTTTTGTCGCTCCTAAAAATTTAGAACTAATTAAAGAAGAAAAATTAAAAGAAATTCAAGATTATATAGAGAAAGTTTACAATATTTCTAAAATAGCCAATATTTCGGAAGATGAAGTGAAAGAATTATTTAAAATGATATTTGAGGAGGAAATTTAGAATGGATAATAGCATTGAATTACAAAATGTTTCAAAAAAATATAAGGGGTTTGAATTAAAAAATATTAGTTTCAATGTACCAGAAGGTTGTATTGTGGGGCTAATAGGAGAAAACGGAGCAGGAAAAACCACTACAATCAAATCAATACTAAATATTACTAAATCAGAAGGAATAGTAAAAATATTTGGAAAAGATAGCAAAAAGAATGAAAAAGAAATTAAGGAAGAAATAGGTGTTGTATTAGATGATAGCTTTTTATCAGAATATTTAACTGCAAAACAAGTCAATTCTATAATGAAAGATTTTTATAAAAATTGGGATGAAAATAAATATATAAATTTTTTAAAAGAATTTAATTTGCCAATAGATAAATTGATAAAAGATTTTTCAAGTGGTATGAAAATGAAACTAAAAATTGCAACAGCAATATCTCATAATCCAAAACTTTTAATATTAGATGAGCCAACAAGTGGTCTTGATCCAGTTGTAAGAAACGAAATATTAGATATATTTAGAAAATATATAGAAGATGATGAAACAAGGTCAATATTATTATCAACACATATTACAACAGATTTAGAGCATATATCAGATTATATAGTATTTATAGAAAAAGGAAGAATCATTTTTGATTTACCAACAGATGAATTACTTGAAAACTATGGAATCATTAAATGTAGTAAAGATGATTTTATTAGATTAGATAAAAAAGATTATATTGCTTACAAAAAAGGAAAATATCAATATGAAGTATTAACAAACGATAAAAGTACAATAAGAAAAAAATATAATATAACAACTATTGATAGACCATCTATTGAAGATATCATGTTATTCTATATTAAGGGGGAAAAATAATTATGATAAAAGGATTATTGAAAAAAGATTTATACAATTTAGCAACTTATAAAGTTTCATTAATTATAATAATTTTATTTTGTGGTATTGCAATAATAGGAACAGATGCAATTAATATTGCACCTGCTATAATTTGTGGAATAGTAGGTATGATTTCTCTTTCTACTTTTAGTTATGATGAAATGTCAAAAGCAAATAGATATGTTTTAACATTACCAGTTAACAGAAAAGAATTAGTAAGAGAGAAATATATTTTAGCAATAGGAGCAACTGTATTAGGCGGAATATTAGGAATGATACTAACGGTAATTGTTGTAAATATTATGAATTATTTAAGACCTGAAAATATAATAAATCTCGATTACCAAAGTTTAATGATAGCAACAATGGGAGGTATATTTGCACTAGCTTTTTTACAAGCAGTTCAAATTCCTAGTATGTATAAATGGGGAGCAGAAAAAGGAAGAATCCAAATGTTTATATTAGTGCTTATTATCGTTGCTTTACTTGGTGGAATATACTTTTTAATCAATAAAACAAATATCAACATGGATATGGAATTCATAAACAATTTCATAACTAAATTTGGAGTATCAATATTAATAATAAGCACAATAGTTATATATTTTATATCTTATAAAATTGCCTATAAGATATATAAAAATAAAGAGGAATAGCGATGGGAATAAAATGAAATAAGAGAGTAATTGATTGATAATTATTCTCTTTTATGTTATTATCCTAATAAATAGAAAATAGTTTTAGGAGGAGATAATGAAAGTACTATTTGCAACAACAAATCCAGCAAAAATTGAAAGATATGCAAATAAACTGCGTGAAAAAAATATTGAAGTATTAACAATAAGAGATTTAGGAATTAATCTAAAACCAGAAGAAACAGGAAAAAATGCAATTGAAAATGCATATATAAAAGCAAAAACATATTATGATGCTACCAAAATAACAACTATTGGAATGGATAATAATTTGTTTATAGAAGAATTACCAGAAGAAAAACAACCAGGAACGCATGTTAGAAGAGTAAATGGAAGAGAATTAAATGATGAAGAAATGATTGAATATTATAGTCATCTAGTAGATAAAAATGGTGGTAAATTAACAGCTAAATGGGTATTTGGAATGGTCCTATATGATGGGAAAAAATCAAAAGAATATACTTGGAGCAAAAATCATTTTTATTTAGTAAACCAACCTTGTAGGAAAAGGACGCCAGGTTATCCATTAGATTCCATATCTATTATGCCAGAGAATAATAAATACTTTGTAGATTTAACTGAAGAAGAAAGAAAAATAGGAAGTCATCAAGAGGATGATGTGATTGAATTTTTGGTAAATAATATAAAGTAATTTATGCTAAATGTGCTAAATAATGATTAATATAGATGAAGGTGATTATATATGAAATTAATCAAAATTCCTGAAGATAGATATTATGAATATAAAATTCAGGCCATATTTGACTGCTATAAATGGGATCCACAGTTTTGTGATAATAATACATTATCAAAACATATATTGATATTAACAAAAAAAGAAAATGAAGAAATCATTAGGCTTACCAAAAGTTTAGATAAAGAAACTAGATTGGCAGAAGAATATTTAAATCAAAATATGAAAATTGCAAAAAAATTAGCACTTCCTAAACAAATTTTAGAACAAATACCAAATATGCAGAATTATGATAAAGTGCAAAATATTAGACTTATGAGATATGATTTTCATCCAAGTACAGACAATCATTGGGTTGTAACGGAAGTAAATAGTGATTGCCCAGGAGGTTTTGCAGAAAGTTCACTATTACCAGATATAGCACGTAAAATTGTGAATATGCCTGAACTAGAATATCATTCATTTGGCGAAAAAATGGTAGATACAATAAACAGTAAATTAAACAAAAAAGGAACGATTATGATGGTACATTGTACTTGCTTTAGTGATGATAGGCAAGTTATGCAATACTTAGGAGATAGACTTGAAAAGGAAGGTTACAAGATTATTTATGGAGCAGCAGATCATATTCATTTTAAAGATAAGAAAGCGTATTGTATTTTAGATAATAATCAAGAAAGGATAGATTTGATTTTTAGATTTACTCCATTAGAATGGCTTATCCAAATGAAACCACGCAGATGGGATGGATATTTTAATACTATAACGAAATCTTGCAATCATCCTATTAGCATATATGCGCAAAGTAAAAGATTTCCGTTTGTTTGGAAAGACTTAGAAAAAGCTGGCATTTGTATGAAGACATGGAAAACAGTATTACCAGAAACATTAGAAGTAAAGGATGTAGAGAAAAAAGAAGGGTTTATATATAAACCAGTTTATGGTAGAGTAGGAGAGAGGATTTCAATTAAAGAAGCATGTAAAGAGGATGAATATGAAAGGATTTTACAAGATGTCAAAAAACATCCAAAGCAATACTTAGCACAGAAAAACTTCCAAAGTAAACCATTGAAAGGTGAAGATGGAAAAGAATACCATATTTGTCTTGGCTCATATACAATAGAAGGAGAGCATGCTGGATATTATGCACGAATGAGTCTATATCCAAGAATTGATTCTTATGCAGAAGATATTCCAGTATTAATTGAAAAATAGAGGGTAAGAAAATGAGAGGAAAAGAAATATATAAAATATATGCACCTGAAGGTGCGCAATGGACAGAGTGGGTACGACCAGTACCATTTGTTGCAATTGATACTTATCATAGACAACCGATTGGTGATTGGGTAGACAGAAAAGCAATGTTTTTAAAAGAATATCAACAAGATACAGCTATATTTATTGATTTACCAGGTAAAGAAAGTATAGAATTGGGAATCGATTTAGCATACATAGGTTATAGACCAATACCAGTTTTTAATGGAACAGATGAACAACAAGGCTCACAAGCAACGACAAATACTTATTTAATCGAAAGTTGCTTAATAAACGGAAGTGAAAAATTAAAAAATATACAATTAAAAAATGGTGCAAATCCAGCTTTTTTGCTTGATAGCCATAGAACAAATAGATATAGAGCAAAGGAATCAATTTTTGATAATAGTTGGGATTTATACAAACAAGATATTCCAACATCTGAATATTTTAAGAAAAATGGTATAATGAAAATCATAGTGGTAGGAGATAAAATTCAGAGAGACTTGAAAAAGATTTTCTTAAAATTTCAAGAAAAAGGAATGGAGATTTATATAACAGATGGATATGTATTTCCAAAAAAAGTTATATTAACAAAAACAATAAAAGAACGATTAGAGAAAGAAGAAATATAGAACAATGATGGAATTTAAAAATAAAATCGTACAATTTGGTTTTGGTGCAGTAGGAAAAAGTTTTTTTGAGAAAATTTCTAAAGAAATAAAATATGATCCAGACAAATATTTTGTAATATCTAGGGATAAACTTGAATATACTTTTTTTCTCGAACTTGGAGGGAAGATAGGGAACTTCCTTGTAGCGGATATCAATAGAGAAAATTTCAAAAGCATATTTTCAAAATATTTAGAAGAGGGAGATTTATTAATTGATTTTGCCGATAGTGTTGGTACAAAAGATTTCATAGAATGGTGTGCTAATAAAAATATCATGTATCTAAACACGGGAGAAACAGATTGGAGCGATAATTGGTATAATATTTTTGAAGAAAATTTGAAAAAAAATGAATTACGAAATCAATTGAAGCAAAAAAGCAATGTGAATAAATACCCTATCGTGTTGCAACATGGAAATAATCCCGGATTGGTTTCTCATTTTGTAAAGGCAGGGTTGGAATACATTGTAAAGAAGCAATTTAAGAATCATCAGGAATATCATAAACTTTTAAAGGAAAATAAATTCAATGAACTTGCGAAGGCTCTTGACCTAAAAGAAATTCATGTAAATGATAATGATTATCAAGAAATCAAAGAAAAATTTGATGAAAACAAACTATATAGTACGTGGTCAGTGGATTCATTTTTCTTCGAAATGTTAAGTGAAGCAACTGCGAATATTGGTACAAGTGAAAAAATAGATTATGAAAAAGAATGTAAAAATCTAGATTTAAAAAATGGTTTTTTAGAATTTAAAGATATAGCAATCAATAAAGTAGGAAAAACATATTATCCAAAAGGAAAATTTGAAGGTTTTTTAGTGCCTCACGAAGAAACCATTACGATAGCAAAATCTCTTGAAGTAAAAAGAGGGGATGAAGTTATATATAGACCAACCGTTATATTTTTATACTCTCCTTGTGAATTTGCGGTAAAATACCTAAAAAAAGCGAAAGTAAATGATTACCTTCATCCAGATATCCAAAAGCCACAAGATGATGATATTTCAATTATACGAGGATTTAAATATCCTAAAAGAGCAGAAATTCCATACAAAGAAAATATAAAACGAGGCACAGAATATGTAGGCGTATTATTATTAGGAGACAAATTTGAGCCAGTATGGGTGGGAAATAGAATTAAGAAACGTTTTTTATATAAGGACCAAAAATCATCTTTCTGGCAAACACCAACAATAACACCTGTTGCCATGTCAGCATTAGCAGCTGTTTGCTGGATGATAAAAAATAAAGATAAAGGAGGAATCTATTTTCCTGATGATATTAAAGAATATAGAGAAATCATTCATTTTGCGGAAAAGTATATTTCAAAAACTATTTATAAGACCATTCCTAGAGAAAAAATAGAGCATAGTCTTGATATTCAATTAGATTCTTTACAATTAAAAGATATATTGAAAAATCGATAGTGGAAGCATTAACATTTTAAATAAATAGAAAAAGTGTTACTGTTTGGAGCTAAGCAATCTTCCCAGGATGATACATTATATTTTTAAGTGTTCGAATGCGACCAGAATAGTTTTACAAATTCTTAGGATAAAGGCACAAAGGGTCCTGTTTCCGGGTATTGTTGTGTCTTTATTCTTAGAATTTGTTAAACGGGAATTGGCGGGTAGCCGAGAACCTTAAAAATATAATGTATCATCCTGGGAAGATTGCTTAGCTCCAAACAGTAAAGAAAGAGCATGACAATATACTCTTTCTTTTTTGTTTTAGACAACAAGGTTCTTATTTTATATGATAGCTTTTAGGCAGTATTAGTGACCTCCGCCACCACCGCCGCCTCCACGGCCGCCACCACCATAACCATGTCCACCAAATCCACCGCCTCTTGAAGAGGTATGGATAGAGCGACCAAATGCTCTGGAAGTTCTATGAAAGCTATGTGAATGAATATAAAAGTGATGATTCAATATAGGACTGTCATCAATATTTAATTCTACTGCATGTATCTTTATGGCTTTTATCACCTTTTCAGAAATACCAAAAGCTGTTGCGTAAATCAAATATTTTTCCCATAAAGGTAATTCATGAACTTCTTTTTCATTCATTAAAGTATCACTATTTAAGAAATTGTATAGACCATACCATTTAGCTTGTTCATTAACTCCATATTGTGTAAATAAAACGAAATTACTTGCTTTTGAAGTTAGGTAAAAATATTTCCACAAACAAGCGATACCTAAAATTGTATATGCTCCAAAAGCTAATGCCATAGGTGTAAAATAGGAAATCAGATTTATAACAATTAATAAAATGAATCCTAAAATTAGACTTGACTTAGCACTTTGATTAAGTTCTTTTTTTGGTGTATCATAATCTGCACTTTGAAAATATCCTTGCATAACACCACTTTCTAAAATAGGTTTCTTTTCTATATCTTTCACAAATGCATTTGTATATATATAATCATTATCTATACATTCTTGTAATTGATTGATGGTAATTGAATTATGAGGTCTAGAATGTCTTTCCAATAATTCTAAATAAAGTCTTTCAGAAGTAGTAAGTGGTTCTAAAACATCACCAGTATTTTCATTTATTGTTGTATAAATAGGCTCTGGTGAATAATCTGGAGAATCTGTAAAAGCTGGTGTTGTGTAATTTGTGCGAGTAGGTTCGATAGAAATGACTGTATTTGAGCTATCCCAGTCAAGATTACTATCTGATTTCGTAATATTCACATATTTTTTTCTTACTAAACTAAGTAAAATTGCTGCATATTCTTCTTGCTTTTCTTTATTTTCATTAAAAGGATCTTTCATAAATACTAATTCAGAAGCAAAAATAGGGTCTAAATCACTTGGTATTTCTCGAAAATAGTCATAGTCTATTTCTGGATCATATAAGTTGTATTTTTCCTTAGTCTTTTTATATTTTTTAATTGTAGTATATACTAATAGAATTGTACCTAATATAGATGCTATCAGTAATAGGGTTTTATAGGTATTAAATTTTCTATTTTGTGTTTCATAATATTCATTTTCAGCAATACATTCCTCTAAAACATTCTCATCTGAATATCTGTTATTAGGTGCATATTTTGTAAAAATATGTTTATCATTGCCATATGCCAACAAACAAAATTCTATATAACGATTGTGATAATTGAATTTTAAATCAGACTTATCCA
>CAMLUB010000019.1 GCA_946486515.1 uncultured Clostridium sp. | reverse complement strand
TAATGTCTTATTTACTAATTAAACTATTACCTATCACTTTTTCAAATTTCACCTTAAATACAATTATGCAAATTACTTTGTTTGTTCTATTTTATTTATGTTTTATGTTTATATTTAATAAAGAACGTATTTATAGAAATCTAAAATAATTTTATTGATTTAGAATAACAAAGTAATCTAGTGCAAGTTTTTATAAATCAATTTAGGCAGAGACTTTTACATCTCTGCCTAAATCTTACCTCTGGATTGAGTCAAGACTTATCTTGACCCTATCCAGTAATTCTTGAGTCACTTTTAATGACTCATCGAGCTCCTTGAGGAGCTCTTCTAAAAGTTCCTTACTAGATGTTATTCTACACCTGTCGCAATAACTGTAACCATAACTTTATCTCCTAAAGATTCATCTGTAATGGTCCCAAATACAACATTAGCATCTTCGTTAATTAAATCATTAATTTTACCAATACCATCATTAATTTCACTTAATGCTAATTCAGAGTTTCCTCTAACATTAAAGATAACACCTTTTGCATTATCAATTTTGTTTTCTGTAAGAGCATTATTAATCGCTTGATTAACAGCATCTATCATTCTGCCTTCTCCTTCAGCCTCACCAATTCCCATATATGCCATTCCTTTATATGTTAGCATTGTTGTAATATCGGCAAAATCGACATTGATATCTCCAACTGATGTAATTAAATCTGTAATACTTTTGATTCCTTGTTCTAATACATTATCAGCCATTTTAAATGCATTAATAACACTCATCTTTTGAGTTCCCGCAATTTTCAATAATTTATCATTTGAAATTAGAATTAAGCTATTAACATGTTGTCTTAATTTTTCAATTCCTGCATCTGCTCTACTTGATCTCAATCTTCCTTCAAAAAGGAATGGTTTTGTAACAATCGCAATGGTTTGAATCCCCATTTCTTGGGCAATTTCTGCAACTACTGGAATTGCTCCTGTTCCAGTTCCTCCGCCCATTCCAGCAGTTAAGAATAACAATTGTGCTCCTTCTAATAATTTTTTGATATCTTCTTTACTTTCTATTGCTGCTTTTTCTCCCATATTAGGATTAGCTCCTGCACCTAATCCTTTTGTTGTTTCTTTTCCAATTTGTAATACATTTTCCATTTTGGTTTTATTTAACATAGCAAGTTCAGTATTAATAAAATAAAATTCAACATCTTTTACTTTATCTTCAACCATTTGTCTAACGGCATTATTTCCTCCACCGCCAATTCCAATAACTTTTATTTTTGGAATTGATGTTTTGATTTCTCCATATATATTTCCATAATTGTTTCCATATTTATTTTCTATTTGTATCATTTTTGTAACCTTCCTTTTCTAATTTACTTTTGTATATATCGCTTAGTATTATATAGTTTCCTTTTAAAATTTTCAATACCAATCTATACTTTTTTTTAACTTCATAGTTGTATAACAATTATCAAAAATAAAGAGTGCTATTTCTAGCGCTCCTACTTCCTAGTTTGGAAAAGTTAGGTGGGTGGTAATCCCACATCTCTTACATCTGTTAGATGGGCTACGGCTACCAGTTCCGTCCTCTGAAACTTTTCCTACATTTATTATATGCTATCATTATAATAACATACATTTCTATTTCTCTATTCATTATCAACATCCTTTCTCGATAAAGTTATTATATCATGCAAGTTATTTTTTTTAAACAGTTTTACGAAAATTTGTTCTAAAAAGTATTGCATTTTCATTTTTCTAATGATATAATCGTACATATGTTTGGAGGTGTGCCATGGATATTTTTGATAAATTAAAAATACTTGCTGATTCTGCTAAATATGATGCATCTTGTAGTTCTAGTGGTAGCAATCGAAGAAATACAAACAATGGAATTGGAAATGGCCATGTTTCTGGCATTTGTCATAGTTGGGGTGCAGATGGTAGATGTATTTCTCTTTTAAAAATTTTATTTACAAATGCCTGTATGTATGATTGTAAATATTGTATTAACCGTTGTTCCAATTCTGTGCCTAGAGCTACCTTTACGCCTCGTGAAGTTGCAGATTTAACCATTCATTTTTATAAACGAAATTACATAGAAGGACTATTTCTAAGTTCAGCAGTTATCAAATCTCCTAATTATACAATGGAAAGATTAGTTGAAACAGCTTCTATTCTAAGAAATGAATATCATTTTAATGGATATATTCACTGTAAAACCATTCCTGGTTGTAGTCA
The DNA here is from genome assembly GCA_946486515.1 of uncultured Clostridium sp. GTDB lineage: Bacteria > Bacillota > Clostridia > TANB77 > CAG-508 > CAG-269. Next base: position 11,645 of record CAMLUB010000019.1, on the reverse strand, counting down.
AGAATTAATTGATAAATTAGGTATTTTAGTAGATAGGATGAGTATTAATATCGAACTTCCTTCAAACGATAGTTTAAAATTATTGGCACCTCAAAAAGAAAAAGACGGAATTTTAAAGCCAATGACCTATATTTCCAATACCTTAAAATTAAATAAAATGGATAAATCAAAATATAAAAAGAAATTTGTTCCAGCAGGTCAAACTACACAATTAATGGTTGGTGCTACACCTGAAACAGACTTAAAAATATTAAAACTTTCTGAAGGCATGTATAAATCTTTAAAACTAAAAAGAGTCTACTATTCTGCTTATGTTTCTATTAATCATGATAAAAACTTACCTACTTTAGAAAGGCCTCCCCTTTTAAGAGAAAATAGACTTTATCAAGCAGATTGGCTACTTCGATTTTATGGATTTCAAGCAGATGAATTATTGAATGAGGAACATCCCAATTTTAATACTTTATTAGATCCTAAATGTGATTGGGCTTTAAGAAATTTAGATAAATTTCCAATAGAAATTAATACTGCCAATTATCACACTTTGCTTAGAATTCCTGGAATTGGTGTCATTAGTGCCAAAAAGATTATCACAGCCAGAAGAGAATTTTTATTAGATTTTGAAAGTATAAAAAAATTAGGTGTTGTCTTAAAAAGAGCACAATATTTTATCACTTGTAAAGGAAAATATTTTTATGAAGTGAATAAATTTAACAAAAATTTTATTGAGACCAATTTATTATATACAGAAAGAAATACTATACCACAAAAGAAATATGAACAATTATCAATGTTTGATACATTGTTACCTACAAAGGAGGATAAAATAAAATGTCTAACTGGAAACTTATAAACACAACTTATTTATATGATGGTACATTTGATGGATTATTAACCATTGTTTTTGAGAGCTATTCTCATAAAACATTACCACAAAAAATTGTTTCAGAAGAGGAATATACACCAAACTTTTTAGATAAGACACAATATATAGATACCAATGATGAAAAAGCAAAACGTGTTTTTGAAGGAATTAACAAAAATATTTGCTATGAAGCTTTATACAACAGTTTTTATGCCTTTTTATCAGATGGAAAAGAAAAAGAAATGAAAATTTTAAAATATTTATGCGATGGATTTGACATCGGACCTAAAATTAACACCATGCTCACAATTTCCTATGTCTTTTCTGTTATCAATATGAGAAAACGAGCTTTATCAGAATGCCATAAGTTAAAAGGATTACTTCGCTTTATGGAAATTGGAGAAAATGTATATTATGCTTCTATTCATCCAGATAATCATATCATAGAACCTCTAGGACATCACTTTATGAAAAGACTACCTACCCAAAATTTTATTATACATGATAAAAATAGAAATATTTGTTTTTTATACAATACACAAGAATACAAAATCATTGATAGTACAAATTTAACAATTCTTGATATGACTAAAGAAGAACAAAAGTATCAAGAACTTTGGAAATTATTTTTCAAAACCATTGCTATACAAGAAAGAAAAAATGCTAGATGCCAAATGCAATTTATGCCTAAAAAATATTGGCAAGATTTGATTGAGGAACCATAAAGTTGCCAAAGAGGCACGTCCCCTTTGGCAACTTTTTTTTTATACTTCATATTCATCAACTTGACAATTTTTAAATCTCATCACTGTTTCTGGTTCAGTAGGAAGTCCATTAAAATACCAATTAGCACTTCTTAAAAAGAAACCATGTGAAACAATTAACAATGTGTCTATTTTTCCTTTATAAGTTTCTATTATTTTATCTAAAAAATCAAATACTTTTTTAGTATATGTTTTGCAATCCTCTCCACCTTCTACTGATACATTTTTTGTATAATATCTGATTTCATTAAATATTGTATTTTCATTTGGTTGTCCCTCATATATTCCTAAATTTCTTTCTGTAGCACCTTCATCTATAATTTCCTTATGATGATTCTCATTAATGATATTGGCTGTTTTAATTGCTCTTTTTAGTGGAGATGTAATTATCAAATCAAAATCTACATTCTTTAATTTATCTTTCAATTCTTTTGCCTGTTCAATTCCCTTTTCATTTAATTCAATATCCACTAATCCTGCAGCTCTTTTCTCTGCATTCCAAACAGTTTTTCCATGTCTAACAATTAATATTTTCATTTTTTCTTCCTTTCTACATCAAATTTTGTAATTTCCTATTATTCTCTTTCTTCTTCGACTATCGCGGTATTAATACTTGCTGTACTTGCATGTATATATTCTGTATTTTCACATCCTGTTACTTTAGCTGCAATTAATTCACCTTTATTTCCTGGTTGATATGAAAAATATGGTGTTACTCTGACTTTTGCTTTCATTTGTTTTTCTTCTTGAGTTTCTTCATCAGTATATGTCATTGGTATATTTTTTCCTTATCTGAATTCTTGTATAATGTACAAATGGTTAGAATCATTTATAGCCAATTGTATTTTTTCTCTTGCAACTTTACCTCCCATTTTATGCAAAAATAAAACTCCTTCTCCCCATGAACTATTTGTATTAAATCCACTACTTTTCAAAACAAATTGTCTTTTACTTTTACCAAGTGTACTAATATCTATAGAATTTTCTTTTCCTTGTGGTAATCCCCCATCAACATATCTTTCTTCTCCTAAAATCCATGTTTTAGGAATTACTTTTCTTAATAGTTCATACTCTGCTTTTCCTAATTGATTTTGAAAAAAATCCATAAATCTCTTATCCCATATAAATGCCATTAGTGCTTTTTCTTCAAATTGAGGTGTTTTGCTTGGCATACATTTATGTGGTTCATGTAAGAATCTTTCAATATTTTTATCCTTTTCCGTCTTTCTCTTTTCCTTTGTATTCTTCTTTTCTAATATCATATAATGGATGTCCTTTAGTTTCAACTTTCAATTGTTCTCTAATATTCACTATATCCCTTCTTTACATTTATTTAAAGATTATTGTAGCAAATTTCTAGCGAAAAGTCAATTTATGTAAATTGTTTTTGTATGGAAATAATGTCCTTTTGGGGACGTTTCTGTTTGGGACATTTTTTCTTCGACAAAACAGATTATCTTTTCTTATACACAAAATCATAAGGACACACCAAATTAAACATTTTTGCTTTTGGTATGTCCTCTTTTTTCTATTTCGCCTGTCTATATATTCTGATTCCATAACAATTATAATATTCCGTATATTCAATAATTTTTTCATAAGGAAATGCAAATTCTTTTCCCTCAGAAGTATTAACAGTATATGATCTTGTATCATCAAAGATATGTTCATGATTGTCAAGCTTATAAACAGGAAGCCCAATCATAAGTAAAAAATATACAATGACAATACAATTCAATATTCTTTTCTTTGTTAATAATTTTTTATTAAATATCAAAACTATAACAATGATATTTATAAATATGGATATAAAAAAACATATGGTAGGAGCAGAATATTTTGCACTTCCTGGAAAGATAAATTTAAAAAAGCAAATGATACATATGTTTATGATAATAAGAATTTTTCTCCAACTACCCTTTTGGGATCTTTCTTCTTGCTCTTTAATATCTTTTTCTCTTTTATTATGATTATAAATTAAAAATATGACTATTCCTATGATTGCTACTATTACCGCAAATATTATCATTCTTTCATATCCCCTTTGCATATCTATCTTTTTTATTTTTCCCTCTGTTATCCTTTATTTCGACTAATGTAATCCTATCATAAAATAATTTTTTTTTCAATAAAAATTATTTATTTGACCTGTATTTTTTAAGTTACCGCCAGCCAGAACATGACTTGCTGGCGGTTTACTAACTTAATAATATATAAATTTATAAAATGTCCTGTCCCTTTTGAACAAAAAATGTCTATTTTAACACGTCCACAAAAGAGAATTGCCAAAATGGCACGTCCCCTTTGGCAACTTTTAAATATTCTCTTTCCTGATCGTTTCAATAATATTTTGATTTTTTGTTTTCTTAACAGCATATTGCATTGTTATAAAAATAATAGCAAATACAAATATAATAGAAATCAAAATTGGTATCATTGGAAGCTTATAACTTGTAGTATAGACATCTGCTGTAACCGTATAGATTAAGTAAGATAATGCTACTCCTACTGGTAATCCAAATATAAGTGCTTTTAATCCATATATAAAACTCTCATAATGAATCATTCTCTTAAACTCTTTGTTTGTCATACCTATGGATTTCAATATGGCAAATTCTCTATTTCTAAGTGCCATATTGGTGGTTATCGTATTAAATATATTGGTTATCCCAATGATAGAAATAACAGCGATAAATCCATATATAAATATCGATACAATTAGATGCATATTTCTTGCTGCTCTTACATCTTCTTCTGCATTATAAATACCATCTTGATTAGTTTTATCAATTTCTGAAATTTCTTCCTGCAATTTATATGGGTCTTCTGCATTGATATACATATACCCCAAGCTATGTTCAAAGTTTTCCATCATTTCATCTGAAATAATAATAATCGGATGTGTGTCTTGTTGAAAAGATAATCCTAATGGATATTTATCTGCCCTTTTCGCAATTTCAATACTTCCTTTTTCTGATAGATTTCCCTCTTCATCCATTGTCTTATAATATTCTATTGTATCTCCCGCATTCAAATTTGTCAGATTTGTTTCTACTCGTTTGACACCATCTCTCCCCTCTTCATATTCATATAAAATTCTTGTATCAGAAAGAATTGCTTTATCTTTTACTTCTTCATAATCTAATCCTAATTCTGCTACATAATTTTTATAAGCCTCATCTCCAAGTGAATAGATAAGAAGTATGGTATTTACTTCTTCTGAATAATATTCTAACGCTTGCTTTGTGTATATATCAAGATTATCTACATGCACATATGTATTTTTTAAAATCATATATTCTTTGATTCCATCTAAATCTTTAATCTTATTAAAATATGCTTCTTTTTCCTCTTCTGTTTGATTATTACTGTATACTGTTAAATTAATTCTTGAATCTGGATATTCTAAAGAAGATAATCCAAATACACTTTCTGCAAAAGCATTCATAGAAATAAATAAGATAATACTTAGAAATATAGAAAATATAGTTGTTCTATATCTTTTTCTACTTCTTTTAAAATTCTTTCTAGCAATCACGCCTTCTATTCCAAATAATTTTTTTGTTAGTTTATATTCCTTATGTTTATGTTTGTTCTTTTTTACTTTTACATCTGAACTTTCTCTGATAGCATCAATTGGTGATATTTTTCCTGCACGATAACTTGGTCTTATGAGTGAAATAATAATCATAACAATCGATACAATAATTGCAACAATAATGGCTCCCCATGATATAGTTAACTGTAACTTAAAATTATCAATTAGTGGACTATCTCCAGAATTTATAATTCCATTGACAATAGCTAGTACAATTCCAATTGCTACAATACCTATCACAATCCCTAATGGTATAGAAATGAGACCTAATACAGCACCTTCAAAAAAGATACTTTTTCTAATTTGTTTTGCTGTTGCTCCTACACTTGCTATCATTCCTAACTCTCTTGTCTTTTCTGTAAGAGATATACTAAAACTATTTTTGATAACAAAGGCAGAAGTCAAAATAATAATGCCAATTACAATCGCTGCTATAATAATAACAAAGTTTTGCATTCTGTCACTCTTGAAAACGCCCATGTAATATAGCAAGTCTTGATTTTCTGAAATATTTGTCTCATCAATTTGTAAATCATTTTTTAAGTAGTCTTCAAATTCATATACTTCTGTTGGGTCTTTTAATATAATAGACATATTGACATTTTTTGTATCATCAATCTTGTCTAATTTAGTTATCATCGTATACCCTGGTGCAGAATAGCTTTCACTATTTAATCGTTCCATGATACCTACAATTGTATATGTTTTTTTAGTACTTGCTATAAAAGTTTCTTCTTCTAAATCCTCTTCAATCCCAGTTTCCTTTCTATCTAATCTATCTTGATCTGTATAATATGGATTTGACTGATTTAATACGTATTCTCCTTTATATCGATTACCAATATGAAATTCTATGGTATCACCGACATTCCACTCTACTTTTCCATCTTGAATAACATGTTCTGGTATTACAATTTCATTTTCATTTTCTGGCAGTCTTCCTTCTACTAATACAATTCCTCCATTTTTTAAAAGGTTCTCATCATATCCTTCGATATAGGCATATGGTTTATTTTCATTTTGCGATTCTTCCAAATTTGCATACCCTATTTCTTGTGATATTTGTAATTCCTCTATTTTTGCATTATTTTCTAAATATTTTTCATTTTCTTTTGATACATCTTGCACACGAACATGATAATTTCCATTTGTTTTGATTTCTCTTTCTAGTAAAGATTTTTGAATACTAACTGTAAATGTCGTAATAGCACATATTAAAGCAACGGAAAGAGAAATTCCAATAATGGTTACAATGGTTCTTTTTTTGTTTAATTTTAAATTTTTGAGTGTCAATGTATTTAAAATTTTCATCTTATTTCACTTCCTTTTCAATTTCTATTCCGCTTGGAAAAGAATTAAATTTTGGCAAGGAAAATTATATTTAAAAGGCAAGGGCGCATACTATTTGTATGTAACCGCGTTTTAAATATAATTTGACGTAGCAAAAATTGTAATTATTTTTCAAGCATCCCCTTTACTTTATTTTTTCATCATTAATCAACTTTCCATCTTGTATTGTAATAATTCTATCTGCTTCTAAAGCAATATTTTCATCATGTGTAATCACAATTAAAGTTTGATTATATTTCTGATTCGATACTTTTAATAAATCAATAATTTCTCTTGAAGCTTTACTATCCAAATTTCCAGTTGGTTCATCTGCTAGCACAATGCTTGGATGATTAATCATAGCTCTTCCGATGGAAACTCTTTGTTGTTGTCCTCCTGATAATTCATTTGGTAAATGATAAATTCTCTTTTCTAATCCAAGGATATATAACAATTCATTTAATCTCTTTTCATCTACCTTTTGCCCATCTAAATCACATGGTAATGTGATATTTTCTTTTACATTTAGTATAGGAATTAAGTTATAGAATTGATAAATCAGTCCTACTTGTCTTCTTCTAAAAATAGCTAAATTATCATTGTTTAACGAATAGATATCTGTTCCATTAATATATACTTTTCCACTTGTTGGTTTATCTACACCTCCAATGAGATGTAACAATGTAGATTTTCCACTTCCAGAAGCACCTACAATGGCTACAAATTCTCCTTTGTTTACACTAAAAGACACATTGTCTAATGCCACAACTTCTGTATCTTTTTTACCATATGTTTTTGTTAAATTTTCTACTTTTAATATTTCCATAAACAATCTCCTTTCTTCTTTTTAAGTTAATCATTTTTCTATATATTTTAAGCTTTATGTTATTCCCATTTAGTCTTAGAAAAAACGTATTAAAAATGTCACTTTTATTGTTAGTATTATATTACTACATAAAAGTGACTCTAAAATGACTTATTTCATTTTTTCTATTTTTTTATTTCTAATTTTATTTTTACAAATAATACATATCTATATTATCTAAAAAATAGGTATATATTTATCAATGATATATAATTTTCTCTTCCTAATATTAGTTGACTTCTACCCATATTATATTGTATTCCAATTGGAATCCATAGCAACAATATTCTTTTTCATTTTTTCTCCTCAATAATTCTTTATTATTCTTTTATTTATATAGTTTAATCGCAAATTCCGTCCAACTATCTTCTTTCTTTTTAGAAATCTTTACACGGATATCTCCATCTTGGTTTCTAATAATACTTTTACAAAAAGCAAGTCCAATGCCCAAACTACTTTCTTTACTATTTTTCGCTTTATAAAATCTGTCAAAAATATGTCCTAAATCCTCTTTATCAATACCTTCACCATTATCTCTTATTATAATTTTTGTATACATTGTATTTTCTTCTAGTTTTATGGTTATTATTTTTGCTCCATGCTCGATTGCATTTTTTACAATATTATTCATAGCTTCTATTGTCCACTTTTTATCACAATGGATCGTTTCTTCTTTATTAGATATAATTTCTATATCTGCATGATTTATTTCACACATAGCTTTAAAGTTGTTTTTTACTTCTAAGCATAAATGATATGCATTTTCCTTCTTTTTGTCTAAAATCAGCGTTTTTGAGTCTAATTTGGCTATATTTAATATCGTTTTGATTAGCCAATGAATTTTTTCTAATTCTTTTTGGCTGCTATCTAAAAATTCTTTTTTCTTTCCTTCTGGTAAATCTGTATATAAAATGTCATTAATTAAATTTAAAGAAGTTAATGGTGTTTTTAATTGATGAGAAATATCTGCAATTAATTTTTCAATATCTTGATTATTCTTTTCTAGTAAAGTATTTTTTTCTTTTAACATAATGGTCATATCATGAATATCATTTTTTAATTTACTAAAATCACTTTCATCTTGTTCTTTTAAATCTATGATATAATTTCCTTTTAATATTTCCTTACAATAAGCATCCAAATCTTTTAATTTTTGATTTTGTTTTCGGATGTATATAGCATATATACATATAACCCCCAGAATTACTATGATAAAGAAAAAGGAAAATAAAATCATTACTTTTTGAATAATCTTAAACTGTGTATTTTCTATATCAATATTTTCAGCACTAAATCCATATTTCCTTAAAATATCTTCTACATTCTTATGATTTCCCTGGTTGTTTAAAATTATATTTTGTACAATCTCCTCTTCTTGTTCAGGATATTCTTCTGCAATTTTTGCCATTACTTGATTTGCATATATATATAAACTTTCTTTATAGTTTTTTTGTATATAATAAATGGCAAATATGGCTAATAATATGATAATGATTAATAATATAGTAATATAGATAAATAAATTTCTTTTTTGTTTTGTGTTCATCTTTCTCCTTTTTGTCCTTTTGAAATTGTTTCTGTCCTTTTGGGGACGTTTCTGTTTGGGACATTTTTATGTAATCTTCTCAATGATTCATATTTTTGATAGTAAGGTTTATTCATTATAATTGTTCTTAGGATAATTTTATAATTAACTCTTTAACATTTTTTAAGTTTCTGTCCCTTTCGTTTCATTTTGAAACATTGGGGACAGGTTAAATCGTTTCATTTTGGAACGATTTGACACGTCCCTAACGTTCCATCTTATATCCCAGTCCTCTAACTGTTTTGATAATTTCTGGTTTATTTGGATCTTTTTCTATTTTTTCTCTAATTCTTTTGATATATACGGTTAAGGTATTGTCATTGACAAAGTTTTCTTCATTATCCCAAATATAGGATAAGATTTGTTCTCTTGTTATGATTTTTCCTTTGTTTTCAAATAACATAACTAAAATTTTGTATTCTAATGCAGTTAGTTCTATCTCTTGTTTATCTTTTAATACTTTTCCGTGTTGTACAATTGATTTCTACATGTTTAATTTTTATGGTTTCTTCTTTTTCTTTTTTTACATTATGTTTTAACACATTTTTTATTCTAGATAATAATTCTCCTGCATGGAATGGTTTCGTAATATAGTCATCTGCTCCCAAGTCAAATCCCTTTACAATATCTTTTTCTTCATCTAACGCTGTTAAAAATATAGTTGGAATTTCTTGTATGGTTTTCATTTCTTGATATAGGTCATATCCTGTTCCATCTGGTAAATTAATATCTAATAACATCAAATCATAACTATTGTTTTTTATTTTCTCAATACCTTCTTTTACAGTTTTGGCTGTATGGATTGTAAATCCTTTTGATTGCAAGTAATAGGAAATGGTACTTGATATATTTTTATCATCTTCTACTAGTAATATATGAATCATGACTTGTCCTCTTTTATTATTTTTTATTTCTTTTTTGTTTGTCTTTTGTTTATATTATCATCTACTGATTTCTCATTTCATTATCTTCATTGTTTTTTAATACATCATTTGCATGTTTTTTTATCATTTTCAAAATAAATTCAACAGATATATCTATTAATTCTAGCATTTCTTTTTCACTATATATTTTGTATTCCGTGCTTTCTCCATTTTCTAAGACTTGTGCTTTTCTTGTACATCTATCACTTATATATTTTATAGTTTTTTCTATATCGGATTGTTCTAATGTAATCCAATCAATTTCTTTTAAGTAATCCCTTATCTCTTCTTGATATTCTGGCTTATCTGTTAATTGATTGTCATAAATATATTTTGAAAACACTCTAAAATCATGTGTTTTTATCTGTCTTGCTTTTTCTTTACTACATAAGATTCTTTCTCCATCATTTAAAATTAATCCTATTCGATTTTTCTCTTCATCATAAATTCCATGCTCTCCATAGGTTTTATCATTCCAAAAATAGTCTGTTAATAAATGAACGTAATAGCCTAACATTAATGGATTAGAAAATTTAGACTTATATTTTTCTGCAAAGTTTCTTAAATCATATCTTTTTTCCATATGTTCAACAATTAATACATCTACCTCAAAGTGTGTTCTTGCATGTGATATATGATGTGTAATTTCTTGTACAACATATTCATTTGGTATGTCTGGTAATATATTCCCAAATGTAAATATATTTTTATCGATATTTATCTTTTCACTTACTTTTTTGGCTGTTGCTAAATGTATAGCCCATGTTGGCATATGAATTCCTCCTTTATTTCTTTTATCTTATCTTTATTCTAAAATATTGTCAAGATACATCTCGTTTCTCAAAAACTTTCCTCTACTTTTTTATTTAACAAAAAAGTAGAGGAAAAATTCGACACAAAGAATTTCTTTCATAGATTTTTTCAAGTTTTACTACCTTTGCCAGTTCTTTTTTATTTTTTTTATCATATATTTTAATAAAACATTTTTAAGTATATTCTAGCAGTTATCTGCTACTTTGGAGGTTTTTATGATGTACAAATATATGAATAAAACAAATGTAAAATATTTCTTTAGTATTCTTCTTATTTTTTGCATTTTTGTTTCTTACTCTTCTTTTGTATTTGCTTCAGATGATTCTTTATATGTTTGGTCCAGCAATGCCAATACATTAAATATTGTCAACCATACAACAAGCTCTTCTAATACTACAAATGTTACAAATTCTAGTACAAATTCCAATCATTCTAATATGATATCTACAAATACTGCTAATACTTCTAATAATATGCGTACAAATACAACCACTAATATTTCTACTGATGTTTCTAACATAGAAGAGGATTCTTCTTTACTTACCAATGCAACCAGTGAAGTCACAGATGATAATTCTTTAAATTTAGAATCTGCATCTGCAATTTTGATTGAACAATCTTCTGGCAGAATTTTGTATGCCCACAATATTCATGAACAACTAAGACCTGCTTCTGTTACCAAAGTCATGAGTATCCTTCTTATTATGGAAGCATTAGATGCAGGAAAAATTACTTTGGCAGATGAAGTACCTTGTAGTGAAAATGCAGCTAGCATGGGTGGTTCTCAAATATGGTTAGATACCACAGAAACCTTGACAGTTGATGAGATGTTAAAAGCCATTTGTGTCAATTCTGCTAATGATTGTGTAGTCGCAATGGCTGAATATATTGCTGGTTCAGAAG
>CAMLUB010000018.1 GCA_946486515.1 uncultured Clostridium sp. | reverse complement strand
CATATGCACCACAAAAAATGATTATTAGAGCAGGAGATTATGATGAATGTAAAGATGCACAAGTCGTTGTCATTACTGCAGGTATTGCACAAAAACCAGGACAAACTAGATTAGAATTAGCAGAAGTAAACGCAAAAATCATGAAAGATATTACCAAAAGCATTATGGCAAGTGGATTTAATGGTATTATTGTTGTTGCAAGTAATCCGGTGGATATCATGACCTATGTTGTTGCAAAAGTATCAGGATTACCAAAAAATCAAGTGATTGGTTCTGGAACAGTGTTAGATACAGCAAGATTAAGGTATATTGTTGGACAATATTTAAAAATATCTAGTAAAAATATACATGCTTATATTATGGGAGAACATGGAGATTCTTCATTTGTACCTTGGGAACATTGTTATGTGGGATGTAAAAGAATTACAGATGTCATGAAAGATAACAATCATCCAATGGAAAGATTAAATAAAATGCATGAAGATGTAGTAAATGCAGCATATGAAATTATCGAAAAGAAAAAAGCCACATATTATGGTATAGGAATGGCTTTGAATAGATTGGTAAGAGCAATTTTAGATGATGAAAATTCTATTTTAACAGTTTCTACTTATTTAAATAATCAATATGGACAAGATGATATATATATTGGAGTACCTGCTATTATTAATAAAAATGGTGTAAGAGAATTATTACAATTAGAATTAAATGAACAAGACCAAGAAAAATTAAATAACAGTTGTAAAGTAATAAAAGAAATGAGAGAACAATCAATTGACAAGATAATAAACGAAAATTAAAAGTTATCAAAAAATATTTGCATTTTGAAAAAAGATATGTTAAAATAGCAAAGTATAATACGTAAAATAATTCGAGACGAAAAAATGAGTAGCAAATTGAAAAAGAATAAAGATCGAATAGAGTATTAAGTATCATTAGAAGATAATTTTTCAATTGGACAAGGGAAAGGAATGAGATAACATATGGAAATAGCAAAATGGATATTGATTGTTATATATTTTATTGTAACATTAGCATTAATCATATTAGCTTTAATACAATCAAAAGAAGATTCTGGACTATCTTCAACAATCACAGGTTCATCAACAAATAACTTCTTTGAAAAAAATAAAAGTAGAACAAAAGAAGGAAAACAAAAAAGATGGACAGTTATATTATCAATCATATTTGTAATAATAACAATTGTATTAGGAATTATATATATGGCATAAAAATAAAAACAAAGAAAAGGGATTTTGAGGTAATGAACTCATTTTTCCCTTTTTTTGAATTTTAAAGTTGCCATTGGGTGATGATTTTAGGGACGGAGCAAAAAATCATCACTAATAGTTAACTAATGTTATATTATAAATTAATCATTAATAATGATGATTTTTTGCTCCGTCCCTAAAATCACCTAAAATCATCACCCAATGGCAACCTTAAGAAGAAAGGAATGTTAATGGAAGAACAGGAACTGAAGGTTTTAAATTTAATAAAAGATAAAGAATATGCACCAATGAAGGCAAAAGAGATTGCCATGATTATGCATGTACCAAAAAATGAGTATAATGAGCTTTTGAGAATATTAGGAAAGCTAGAAATGGAAATGAAAATCCAAAAAAATAGAAAAAATCAATACAGACCAGTAGAACAGGTCTATTATGATGGTATTTATAGAAAAAATCAAAAAGGATTTGGATTTGTTAAAATCGAAGATCAAGAAGATGATATATATATTGCAAAAGAGAATTCAAAAAATGCTTTAAATGGAGATAGAGTTTTAATTGAAATCATTGAAGAAAAGAATAAGGTAAAAAAAGCAGAAGGTAAAGTGGTTAAAATTTTAAAGCATGAAAAAGATACCATTGTTGGAAGATTTGAAAATAATAAAAATTTTGGATTTGTAGTACCAGATGATAAAAATTTTGGAACAGATATCTTTATTTCAAAAAAGAATTTTGGAAAAGCAAGAAATAATCATAAAGTATTAGTAAAAATTATTAAATATCCTAAAAAAGGAAAAAAAGCAGAAGGAAAAATTATAGAAGTATTAGGAAATGTGAATGAAGCTGGTGTAGATATGTTATCTTTAATAAAAGAACATAAGTTACCATCAACATTTCCAGAACCTGTTGTGGAAGAAGCAAAAAAATGTGGTAATCAGATTGATGAAAATGATATTGCAAGAAGAAGAGACTTAAGACAAGATATAATTTTTACCATTGATGGAGAAGATGCGAAAGATTTAGATGATGCTGTAAAAGTCACGAAATTAGAAAATGGAAATTATAAACTAGATGTACATATAGCTGATGTCAGTTATTATGTAAAACCAAATAGTTTATTAGATCAAGAGGCATTGCTTAGAGGAACTAGTATTTATATGCTAGGAAGAGTGATTCCAATGCTTCCAAGAGAATTATCAAATGGAATTTGTAGCTTAAATGCAGGAGAAGATAGATTTACATTATCTTGTAGTATGGAAATTAATCAAAAAGGAGAAGTCATTTCATCTGATGTATATAAAGCGGTGATTAATGTAACAGAAAGAATGACATATACAAATGTGCAAAAAATATTAGATTATCTGAACACAAAGAAACAAGAGGTATCAAACAATATAGATCAAATGGAATTAAAAGTGCAAGATAATACAAATAAACAAAGAGCATCCAACAATACAGATACAAACAAACAAGAAATGTCAAACAATGTCAATAATTTAGATAAATTGAAACCAAAAGCACAAGATAATGAAGATAAAGAAGTCATCAATCGATATGAACCATATTTTTCTGAATTTAAGTTAATGGAAGAATTGGCATTAATATTAAAACAAAAGCGACTAGGACAAGGATATCTAAATTTAGACATTCCAGAAAGTAAAATTGAATTAGATATAGATGGAAGAGTTACAAATATCAAAAAATATGAAACCAATTTTGCAAATGAAATTATAGAACAATTTATGTTAACAGCAAATGAAACGATTGCAGAAAAATTCTTTTGGTTGGATGCACCATTTATTTATAGAGTACATGAAAAACCAGACTATGAGAAAGTACAAGAATTAAATAAATTTTTATTCAATTTTGGATTAAAAATCAAAGCAAATAAAGATAATATATATCCAAAAGAATTTGCAAAAGTTTTAGAAGAAGTACAAGGAAAAGAAGAGGAAAAAGTTGTTTCTAATTTGGTATTAAGAACATTGAAAGTAGCAAGATATGAAGCAATTAATGAAGGGCATTTTGGAATTGCAAGTAAATACTATTGTCACTTTACATCACCAATTAGAAGATATCCAGATTTATTTATTCATAGAGTCATTTCAAAATATTTAGAAGAGAATTATGATGTAGAAGAATCTTTTGTGGAAGATTATAAAAAACAAGCGGAGGAGAGAGCAAAACAATCTTCTGAAAGAGAAATCATAGCAACAAAAGTAGAAAGAGAAAGTGAAGATATTAAAAAAGCAGAATTTATGGAAGGGAAAATTGGAGAAGAATATGAAGGTATAATCTCTTCTGTTACCTCTTTTGGTATTTTTGTTGAACTAGAAAATACAGTAGAAGGTTTAATTCGATTTGAAGACTTAGGTGATGAATATTTTATTTATGATGAAGAAAGAAAAAGACTAATTGGAGAACACACAAAAACAACTTATAAAATAGGAGATAAAATCAATATTAGAGTAAAAGATGCTAGTAAATTAATGAGAACAGTTGATTTTGAGAAAATCTCCTAAAATCCCTGTTAAGAAATGCAGATAGCCATAATACTTAATATAATAGAAAATAGTGAAAATATAATTACAAACACACCGCCAAATTTGTTTTCATTTTTAAATTCATAAATTCCATAGCTAAAAGATTCTTTAAAAACATATAGACAAAATAAAATAAAAACAATAAATTCTAAAAAACTAATCATGTTTATTGACACCTCCAACATGTTAAGGGACAGTCTTGAAAGTGGAAATCAAGTGAATTTCAAGGACTGTCCTTAAAGTTTACCTAAAAAGCATTTAGCTTTCTGTTAATAAAGAAGAAGAACGAATCGATGAATCAACAGTTACTTTAAAAAAGCTATCTTTGTATTTTTCATTCCAATGATAATGATAAAAGTCATCAAGTGTCAAAAAGTTATTCCTAGCAGTTTTTCCAAAACCATTAATATCAGAATTTAAGGATTTAGATGTTTTATATAAATATTCTGTTAATATTGATTCTAAGTAACTATTACAAGAATTTGAAATTTGATTTAATAGGTTATTGTCTAAATAATTAGCTCCATCTTCCATAGAATAAATTCTTCCTGTAAAACGACAATTTACAGTAATATAAGGTGTTCCATTTAAGATATTGACCTTTACATTTGGAGAGACTAATGGAGTAACATGTAAATCAATATAAGAATTAGACTTATTTGGGTTGGGAACAGATATTAAAAAGCCATCTACTTGATTTCGAAGAATAGAGAAACATAAAGTTTCTATAGAATTTAATTCACCAACCAAGATATCATTTTTAAAAACAGCAAGACCAGTGTTTTCAGCAGTAGATTGACCAGATAAAGAAGAAGCATTGGATTTTGTAGTAGAACCATTTTCTGCATTAGTACTACCGGTATATTCTGTTGAATTATTTGTAACACCACCTAATATGGCATATGGTTCACAAGAATCACAGATTAAACTATTAAAAAAATCTCCAATAGTAGCATTTGCTGTAAAACCAGTATAGGCACCTGAAGCAGAGAAAACTTCATAATATTTGGTAATTAAATTTTCAAATAAAGGTTTTGAATGTTCTAAATAATATCTAGCAGATGTTTTAGAAATCACGATATTAGTAGAAGGTCTAATTTGTGTGTCATTAATTAATGTATAGATTTCATTAGAGATTCCTCTACTAGCCACTTCTTCTGAAAATGTGATGACTTTACAATGAGAAAGATTAACTGATTTGCCGATATAGGTATTAATTAAATTAATACCTGAACTTATGGAAGAAGCATCTACAGAGTAAATAATAGAAGGTGCTTGTTCAGAGGTTCCTGATTCAGAAACAGAAGAAGCATTAGTAAATTGAAAACTAATTTGCAAATGATTTTTGTTAGAAACATCGATGCCCATAGCGACGACTACACTTAAATTATCAATATTTAAGGTGGAATAAGATTTGGAAAAGGCTAGAAGAAGCATGATGATTAAAATGACAATAAAGATTTTTTTAAATAGTTTTTTCGGCATCAGCTTTCAACTCCTTTTTCTTTCTTTTTTTGAAATATGCGAGAATTAAGAGAAAAACTCCTAAAAATATAGAAACAATGATTACCATATAATGATAAATATAATCCTCGATAAATTTTGAAACCGCATAATTTTTGGGTAGTAAACTAATGGCAAAAATTAATAGTCCAAATACAAGGATGAGTGGCTTTTCATCACGAATATTGGTGATTTTCTTTATGATAGAAAGAGATATTTTGGCAACAATACTTAAGTAACAAACCATTTGTAGAATCCAGATAAGAAGGAAGATGGATTCTAGCCTTTGAAAAAAGTTTCCAAATTCAATATATCTGGCAGCAGAATATAAAGGCATGATTTGGTTAGTATACATTAAGGAGATAAACATGAATAATATAATAGAAACACATAGCAAGAAATATACGGTTCCTAAAATAATAGAAGTTAGATAAATTTTTTTCATCTTTTGAGGTTCTTTTAAATAAGGAGGAAGAAAATATAATAAAGTAATACCACCAAAAGCACCTAAATTACCTAATCCAGTAACAAAAGTGTTAAATAATCCATCTCCAAAAATGGGAAAAATATTATCCAAGGAAAAGTTTCTCATGTTTGCAATAAATAAGAAAATAATACTAATAATGACTAAAGGAATAATCAATAAATTTACTTTAGCAATAGATGAAAAACGATGGTGTAAGGTAATACAAATAACAATAATGAATGTTAATATAATAAAGATTAAACTTGTCATAGGATAATACACAATTTTCAAGCATTCACAAAAATTTCGAAGGAGAATACTACTGCTAAATAAAAAATAAAAGATAAAGACGATACCAATAAAAGTTTTTAAAGTTTTTCCTCCTAGGTATTCGGCAATATCGACAATATCACTTCCAGGAAATTTAATCAGTAATTTATAAATTAAAAACGTTATCAGTAATGCAATAATGCCGACATAGATAAGATTAATTAAAGTAGCTGTTTTTGTTGTTTCAAGCATACTTCTTGGAAGAGCAACTAAAGTATAAGCAACAAAAATTCCAAGCACTATACTAATCGATTCAGCAGCAGTTAATTTAGAGGTTTCCATATAAACTCCTTTCGGGTTGCCAAAGGGGACGTGCCATTTTGGCAACTTGTTCCTATTCAAGAATGTCGCTTCAATCTAACGAATGCACACAAATTTTACTAACGTAAAAAAATTTTTATATGATTTTGTAAAGGTTGCCAAAATGGCACGTCCCCTTTGGCAACCTTTTATTTCCATTTCATGGAAATATGCCCCTGCTTGGTTTCTTTTTTTGAATTTAAGAAACCAGAACGATATTCTCTTTTTTCCATAGGTGGTAAAAAGTAAGAGCTACCTTTAATTTTTTCAAGAGGAGAAACACCAACTGTAAATGGGACTCCGAAAGATTTTGAGTCACACATAGCAATCATATATACAAATAGACCAAGTGCAATTCCTAAGAAACCACAAAGATATCCTAAGAAAATAAAACCAAATCGATAGACTCTTAAATGAAAGCCAAATGCATAATCAGGTATAGCAAAAGAGGCCGTTCCTGTAATGGCAACAACAATAATTAAAATCGGACTAACGATTCCTGCACTAACAGCAGCTTGTCCCATTACCAAAGCTCCTACAATTCCAATCGTAGGTCCAATGGGAGAAGGAACTCTTAAACCAGCTTCACGGATGAGTTCAAACGATAATTCTAATACCAATAATTCAAAAATAATCGGAAATGGAACATTGGCACGAGATGCTAAAATGGAGAATAATAATTCTGTGGGTAAAATTTCTTGGTGAAAACTGGTAACGGCAATATAGAGACCTGGTAATAATAGAGTAATGAAAGCAGCAATTAGTCTAATTAGCTTCGTGAAATTAGAAAAAAGTGCTTTCTGATTTTTGTCATCAGGTGAACTTAAAAAATCAGATAAAATACCAGGCGTGATAATAGCATAAGGAGAACCATTAACTAGAATAATTACTCTACCATCTAATAAGTAACTAGCTGCTTTATCTGGCCTTTCAGTGGATATCAGTTGAGGGGTATTTAAATTACTAGAATCTGAAATCAATTGTTCTAACTGACCAGCTGAAAGTAGTGAATCGATATCTAGATTGTTCATTCGAAATTTTACTTCTGCAAGTAAATCTTCATTAGCAAGTCCTGACACATAACAAATTCCACATTTCGTTTTTGTAATGTTTCCGATATTCACGTTTTCAATTACTAGATTTTCATTATTGACAAATCTTCTAATAAGAGATGTGTTGGTTCTTATATTTTCAACAAATGATTCATGAGGTCCTTTAATTACAATTTCATTACTTGGTTTTTCAATACCTCTTTGTTTAAACCCTTTTACTTCTATATCAAAAGCAATATCTAACGTATCTACTAATAAAGCACAGTTTCCAGCGTTAATTCCAGATATGATTTCTTCAAAAGTGGAAACTTGTTTTATGGCATTTTGAGGAACCAGACAACTGGAAATATAATTTGGTAAATTAAATTTTTTAACCTTTCGAACAGTAATATTATTAGCAACTGCTTCAGAAATCACTCGATTTTGCGAATTATCATATAGATTATTTCGATTTCGCATCATAAGAGGTTCTAAAATAAATTCATTCATGATTTCTGTATTAATCATGCCATCAATAAAAATTAAAAGTGCATGATATTGTTTTCCTCTAGCATTTAAAATAAAATTACGAAAAATAATATCAGAATTGATTAATAGATTATATTTACTTTTTAAGAAATCAGTATTTACAGTAAGACTAGAAAAGAGGTTTGTTTTTTTATTTCCTTCTTTTCCTAATGTACTATCTGGATAAAACTTTGTATTGGCATCTTCAACTAAATTAAAATCATAAGTTTCTTTACTGTTAGGTGTATAAGTAAAAAGTGAAGAGAATACATCTTTTATACTCATAATGAAATCTCCTAATTCATAGTGATAAATTTGATAGTTGAACTGATAAAATATTTTTTAAATCGGATTTTCAGTTCAACAAAATAGTAATTGTGGCAATTCATATTATAGTTTAGAAGTCTGAATTGTAACTAATTTATTTTAGTATTGCTAATTTTTTTAAATTTATACTAGTTTTTGTATAATAAAAATGATATAATAAAAACATAGTGTTAAGAAAGGAAAACAATAATATGAAAGAAGAAATCTTTGATAAAATCACTTCAATGATATTATTTTTAGTAATTATATGTATTTTTGCGGTTATCATTGTTTTTTCTATTATTGCAATCCAAGAATTTAGTGGAGAAAAAGAAGCACCAGCATTTGTAGAAAATTTGGAGAATGTATCTACGATAACAAGTGATGAAAAAACAGTAGAAGATAATATTGAAGTACCAGAAATTGTTGAAAATCCAATTGATTCATTAGAAAAAACGAATACTCACATAAATACAGATTATTCAAATGTACAAGTAGATAAATATTTTTATAATCAATTAGAAGAAAAAGCAAGAATTATCTATAAAGCATTTGAAAGTAATAAAGAACAAATGAAAACAGGCACATATCAAATTGAATTAGGAACTAATTTTTCAGACGTATTATCGCGGAAGCAATGGACAAGAAAAATTGGGAGAGTATTATCAATCTGCAATAGAAGCATATACATATGATAATCCAGAAATCTTTTATTTAAGTCCTAAAAAAATGTATTTAAATATAGAAACAACAACGAGGGCAGGAATTTCAACATATAATGTATATATCAATTCTGGAAATGAAGAAAATTACTTAACAGAAGAATTTCATTCTAAACAAGCAATTGATGAAGCATTTGTACAAATTGAACAAGTAAAAAATCAGCTTGTACAAAAGAAAACAGGAAATGTTTATGAAGATGTTAGAATGGTACATGATTATTTAATTGATACTATTCATTATGATAGTAGTTTATCAAAAGAAAATATATATAATATTTATGGGGCTCTGATAAATAGAGAATGTGTTTGTGAAGGATATGCAAGAGCTTTTAAATATTTATTAGATGAGCTAAATATTCCTTGTGTTATAGTAATTGGAACAGCAACAAATTCACAAGGAGAAACAGAGAATCATGCTTGGAATTATGTACAATTAAATGGAAATTGGTATGCAGTTGACACTACTTGGGATGATCCAGTTGTGATTGGTGGAGGAACGCCAAGTGAAAAATCTAGATATAAATATTTCTTAGTAGGAAGAGAAATTATCGACCAAGACCATTCGCCAAGTGGTCAATTTACAGAAAATGGAAAAGTATTCAGCTATCCGAATGTTAGTTATGAAAGTTATGCCAATTAAAGATGAAAGTGAGTTACAGTTCAGCCCTAATCATCATAAGGTATGGTCGATATATTATATTTTTAAGATTCTCGGCTACCCTTCGATTCCCATTTAAGAAATTCTAAAGCAAAAACTATAACAATACTTGGAAACAGGACCCTTTATAGTTTTTGCTTTAGAATTTCTAAAATGACTCTGGTCGCATTCGAATTTTTAAAAATATAATATATCGACTGATTAGGGCTGAACTGTAACGAAAGTGAGACAGAATGAATAGAGATGAGAATAGAGCAAAGAAGATAAATCAAAATAACAAGAAAATAAAAAAATTTGAAGTAAAGACTAAAAAATACAAAGTGCTATAAAGTGAAATGGTGCAACATCATGTCATGAAGCGAAAAATAAAAAAGGAAGGAGCAAGTTGTGTAGCATAAAGCAACCAACAAAACAATATGATATTAGATGAATTATTTGGAAATAAAATAAAAGTTTATGCATTTGTTGGTCCATCAGGAACAGGAAAAAGTTATCGTGCACAAATGGTAGCAAGTGAAAGAAATATAAATTATATTATAGATGATGGATTACTAATTAAAGATAATGAAGTTTTGGCAGGAGAATCAGCAAAAAAAGCACCTACAAAAGTGGGAACAGTAAAACATGCATTATTTTATGAAAAAGAAGAAAGAGAAAAAATTATAAAAGCATTAAAAAAAGAAAAACCACAAAGTATCTTAATATTAGGTACATCTGATGGTATGGTACAAAAAATTGCTGCAAATTTAGAGTTACCAGAAATTAGTGAATATATTTATATAACAGATGTTGCAACAAAACAAGAAATGGAAACAGCAAGAAGAATTCGTGTAACAGAAGGAAAACATGTTATACCAGTACCAACTTTTCAAATAAAAAAAGACTTTTCTGGGTATTTATTAGATCCATTACAAATTTTTAAATCAAAAGGAAAAGGACAAAAACCATATATATCAGAAAAATCTATTATAAGACCGACATTTAGCTATCTTGGAAAATTTACCATATCAGATTTGGTGTTTAGACAAATATTAGAATACATTGCTGTGAAAACACCAGTCATTTATAAAATATCAAGAACAAGAGTAGAAAACTATGGAGAAGGTGTCAAAATTTATGTAGAAGTTACGGTTATGTATGGATATAATGTAATAAATGGAATTAAGGATTTTAAAGATAGAGCAAAAAAAGAAATAGAAAAATTAACAGCTATGAATGTTGTAGAGCTAGAAGTCGTTGCAAAAAATATTTATGTACCGGAACGTTAGGGACGTGCCAAATCGTTCCATTTTGGAACGATTTGGTCTGTCCCCAATGTTCCACCTAAGAATGAATTTTAAATTTTTAAAGAAAGAGGAAAGAATATGTCGTTTGTAGTTGCAATTGATGGACCTGCTGGAGCAGGAAAAGGAACAATTACCAAATTGGTAGGTGAAAAGTTAGGATTAGTGAATATTGATACAGGAGCGACTTTTCGATGTGTTACTCTAAATATGCTTCAAGAACATATTAATGTACAAGAAGAAGACAAAATAGAGGAAATGTTAGAAAACATTAATATTGAAATGCATCCTAATGGAAAAATATTTTTAAATGGAGAAGATGTAACACATAGAATTCGAGAAAATGATGTCAATAATCTTGTTTCACCAGTATCTGCATTACCAGTTGTAAGAAATAAATTATTAGAAGTACAAAGAAACATTGCTAAAGGAAAAAGTGTCATTATGGAGGGAAGAGATATTGGAACTGTCGTATTTCCAGATGCAGATGTAAAAATTTATTTAGACGCAACAGCAGAAGAAAGAGCTAGAAGAAGAGTGTTGCAAAATCAAGAAAAAGGAATCAAATGTTCTTATGAAGAAGTATTACAAGGAATCAAAGATAGAGATAAAAGAGATTCTACTAGAAAAATTGCACCACTCAAAAAAGCAGAAGATGCGATATATGTAGATTCTACGAATTTACGTATTGAGCAAGTGGTTAATCAAATTGTAAAAATAATAGAAAATAATAGAAAATAATATTAGAGATGTTTTATTCGAACAAAAAGGTGAACAAAGGGACAGAGGGTTTTTATATTGCGAGTATAATAAATTAATGAAAAATAGAAGAAAAGATAAATGATAAATAAATCAACAATAAAAAAGAGAAAATAAGTTCGTTCCCAAAATCTCGATTTGGAGCTATTATAAATGCTAAGAAAAGGAGAGAAGGTTGAAAAATAATTACAATTTTGGCGTCGTGCAGTGGCGAACTTCGTTTGAAATTTAATCAACGTACAAAAAGTATGCCTCATAAATTTCAAATTTGTTTTCCTAGCCAAAATTTAATTCTTTTCCAACCAGATTTGTGCCTTTAGGAAGGAATGTGATAAAAAATGAAAAAAGTATTAAAAGAAATAGTAAAATGGGTTGTAAGAGGAGCTTTATATATATGGTTTAAGATTTATTATCAAACAGAAATTAAAGGATTAGAAAACGTTCCAAAAGAAGGAGCAGTTATATTTTGTGGAAATCATAGAAGTTATATAGATCCACCACTAATGGTAGCAACAGCCAAAAGAGATATGAAATTTTTAGCCAAAGAGGAATTATATAAAAATAAATTTTTAGCATTTTTAGGATGGGCATTTGAAGCTATACCAGTAAAAAGAGACGAAAAAGACATTACGGCAATTAAGGCATCTTTAAAAGATTTAAAAGAAGGAAAATGTATTGCTTTATTCCCAGAAGGAACTAGAAATGGATTAGAAAAAGGAGAAAAAGTAAAAGATGGTGTTGCTTTTTTTGCTATCAGAAGTGGAGCAAAAGTTGTTCCTTGTGGTATCAAAGGTGGAACAAAAGACCATCATAAAATTACGATTACATATGGAAAACCATTAGATTATAGTGAATATAAGGGAAGCAAAGATAAAGATGTGTTAGATAAAGTAACAGAAGAAATTATGGATAATATCATTGAGTTGACAAAATAAGTGAATTGATGTATAATTTTATAAGCTGATTTTTAGAGAATTAGGCGTTTTTCAAGAAAAACTTTGGAAAACGTCTTAAGTTATGATGGTAGGTTGCCAAAGGGGACGGGGCATTTTGTCCTTTTGGGGACGTTTCTGTTTGGGACATTTTTATGTGGATTTTATTAAATTATATTTTCTAATAGACAAAATAAAATTTTCAAGAAATTTATAAATTCACATAAAAATAAATCGTTCAAACAAAAATGTCTTTAAGTAGACATAAAAATGTCCCAAACAGAAACGTCCCCAAAAGGACAAAATGTCCCAAACAGAAACGTCCCCAAAAGGACAAAATGCCCCGTCCCCTTTGGCAACCATAAAAAATGAAAGGGAGTAATCAAATGAACAACAAAAACATTAGAAATATTGCGATTATTGCACACGTAGACCATGGAAAAACAACATTGGTAGACGCCATGTTAAAACAAAGTCATGTGTTTAGAGAAAATGAACAAGTAGCAGAAAGAATCATGGATTCTAACGATTTGGAGAAAGAAAGAGGTATTACGATTCTTTCTAAAAATACATCTGTTATGTATCATGATATCAAAATTAATATTGTAGATACACCAGGACATGCTGATTTTGGTGGAGAAGTAGAAAGAGTACTTAAAACAGTTGATGGGGTACTTTTATTAGTTGATGCTTTTGAAGGTGCTATGCCACAAACTAGAGAAGTATTGAAAAAATCATTAGCTTTAGGATTGAAACCAATTGTGGTTATTAATAAAATTGATAGACCAGGAGCAACTCCAGAAAAAGTGGTAGACCAAGTTATCGAATTATTTATTGAGTTAGATGCCAATGATGAACAATTAGATTTCCCAGTTGTATATGCTTCAGCAAAAAATGGAATTGCAAAAATGAACTTAGAAGATGATGCAACAGATTTACATTGTTTATTTGAAACGATTGTGAATACCATTCAACCACCAGATTGTGATGAAGAAGGACCAGCACAAATGTTAGTATCTAACATTGATTATGATGATTATGTGGGAAGAATTGCAGTAGGAAGAGTAGAAAGAGGAAGTATCAAAGTTGGAATGCCAGTAGCTATCTGTGGAAAAGAAGATAAAATGACTCAAGGTAGAATTGCAAAGGTATATACACATGTGGGATTAAATAAAGTAGAAGTAGAAGAAGGAAAAGCAGGAGATATTATTGAACTTGCAGGATTACCAGACATCAATATTGGAGATACGATTTGTGATTTTAATCATCCAGAAAAAATACCATTTGTGGATATTGATGAACCAACTGTATCTATGACATTTAGTGT
>CAMLUB010000017.1 GCA_946486515.1 uncultured Clostridium sp. | reverse complement strand
AGAGGAATTAGAAGAAACATTAAATTGTAAAATATCAACAAAAGAAGATATAATCGATGCAGCTAAAAAATTAAAAGACATGGGGGCACAAAATGTTTTAGTATCTTTGGGAGATGACGGAGCACTGTTGTTGACAAAAGAAGATGAGACATATTATTCAAAAGTACCAAAAGGACAACTAGTCAATACTGTCGGATCTGGAGATTCTATGGTAGCAGGATTTTTGGCAGGATATTATCAAACACAAGATTATGAATATGCATTAAAAGTAGGAGTTGCAGCAGGAAGTGCAACTGCATTTTCTATACGACTTGCAACCAAAGAGGATGTTGATTTACTTTTAAAACAACTATAAAGGACAAATATACTTCACGAACACGTTTTTATTTAACTATGTTTATTTAAGGTTTCAAAGAAGTATAAAATTTGTCAATGCGAAAAATTGTATAGCAATTTTTCTGTGTAATTTCATTTTTAAAATAGGGGAAATTACTTTTTCCTATACAATTATAAAAATATACAAAAGAAAGGGGTAGAATAATGAAAATTACAGATTTACTTAGTGAAAAAGCCATTAATCTGCATGGGAAAGCAAGTAGTAAAGAAGAAGCAATTATTCAATTAGTGGACTTAATGGTAGAAAATGAAAACATCAGTGATAAGGAAGCTTACAAACAAGCGGTATTAAAAAGAGAGGAAGAAGGAACCACAGGAATTGGTGAAGGAATTGCGATTCCTCACGGAAAAACAAGTGCAGTAGAAAAACCTGGATTAGCTGCCATGATTATTCCAGATGGAGTGGATTTTAAATCATTAGACGGAAGTCCAGCAAAATTATTATTCTTAATTGCAGCACCAAATACAAAAGATAATGTGCATTTAGATGTGTTAAGTCGATTATCTACATTATTAATGGATGCAGAGTTTAGACAAGCATTGTATGATGCAAAAACACCAAAAGAATTTTTAGAATGCATAGACAAAGCAGAAAGTGAAAAAATAGGAGAACAAAAAACATCAAATGAACAATATGAAATTTTGGCAATTACTAGTTGTCCAACAGGTATTGCACATACCTATATGGCAGCAGAAGCTTTAGAACAAATGGGAGAGCAATTAGGGCATAAAGTAAAAGTAGAAACGCATGGATCTTCAGGTGTAAAAAATAAATTTACAAAAGAAGAAATCGAAAATGCAAAAGGAATTATTATTGCTTCAGATACGAAAATTGATTTATCAAGATTTGATGGTAAAAAATTGATAAAAGCAAAAGTAGCAGATGGAATTAATAAACCAAAAGAATTAATTGAAAATGTATTATCATCAAATGCGAAAACATATCATACAGACAATAAGAATAAAGCAGAAGAAAATAATGATGAAGAAAAAGAGAAAATAGGAACAAAAATTTATAAACACTTGATGAATGGTGTTACACATATGTTACCATTTGTTGTTGGTGGAGGTATATTAATAGCGATTGCATTCTTATTAGATGATTATTCAATAAATCCTTCCAACTTTGGTATGAATACACCAATTGCAGCATTTTTCAAAACAATAGGAAATGCAGCATTTAATGTTATGTTATATATACTTGCAGGTTATATTGCAATGAGCATTGCAGATAGACCAGGTTTGGCAGTCGGATTTGTTGGAGGAATTTTAGCAGTACAAGGAACGACATTTGAATCACTAACAAATGGGGATATTACTTTAGTAAGTTCAGGATTCTTAGGAGCATTGATTGCAGGTTTTGTTGGTGGATATATTGTTTTAGGATTGAAAAAATTATGTAGCTATTTACCAGACAGTATTGAAGGTATTAAAACAATTCTTTTATATCCTGTTTTTGGAATCTTGCTTATGGGAACATTTATGTTATTAATCAATCCTTATGTAGCTGCAATCAACACAGCAATTAATGATTATTTATCTTCAATGAGTAATGCAAATAAAATTATATTAGGAGCCATATTAGGAGGAATGATGGCTGTGGATTTAGGAGGACCTATCAATAAAGCAGCATATACATTTGGAACAGGAATGTTAGCATCAGGACAATATGAAATCATGGCAGCTGTTATGGCAGGAGGAATGGTTCCACCACTTGCAATCGCACTTTTAGCAACCTTATTCCCAAGAAAAATTCCTAAAAAAGATAAACAAGCAGCCTATGTGAATTATATTATGGGATTATCATTTATATCAGAAGGAGCAATTCCTTTTGCATCAGCGGATCCACTAAGAACCATTCCAGCATTTGTTATTGGATCAGCAGTGACAGGAGCTCTTTCAATGTGGTTTAGTTGTACATTAATGGCACCACATGGAGGAATATTTGTCATAGCAACCATTGGACATCCTGTAAAATATTTATTAGCAATTGTAATAGGGGCAATTATTTCCATGTTAATTATGGCAAAATTGAAAAAGAATTTGATTGAATATCAAAAATAAATGTTCTGTTCAGCTCAATGCACAAAGGAGGATGTTTTGTGTATTGGGAAGAACAATAAGAGATAAAAAAGCACTAAAGTTTGAAAATTAATTGCTTTCTAATCAATATAGTATGAAAGGAACGTGAGTAATTATGGTAAAGGATAAAATTATACTAAAAAATGAAACAGGATTACATGCAAGACCAGCAGGTGAATTAGCAAAACTTGCTGCATCATTTCAAAGTACAATAAAATTAAATGTCAATGGTAAAATAGTTGATGCAAAATCAATCTTAGGAATCATGGCAGCAGGAATCAAATATAATACAGAAATTGAAATAGAATGTGAAGGAGAAGATGAAGAAAAAGCTTTATCAGAGATCATAGAGGGATTTAAAAATAATTTTGGTGAAAAATAGGTTTATAGGTTTATCCATAAAACCTAAATACATATATAAGGAATGATACAGATGCTAAAAGGAAAAGGTGTTTCAAGTGGTATAGGATTTGGAAATATTGTGGTTTTAAAAAAACTAGAAAGAAAAATAGAAAAGAAAATAATAGAAAAGGAACAAGTAGAACAGGAATCAGAAAGATTTCATGAAGCATTACAGGAACTGATTAATGAAACGGAAATACAAATAAATAATATGAGTGGTACAGAAGCAGATATCATGCAGGCTTATGTGATGATTATGCAAGATCCATCATTAATTTCAGAAACAGAAAATGCCATTAAAAATTCAAATTATAATGCAGAATATGCTGTAGAAGTTGGATTTAATAATATTATACAGATTTTTGAAAATATGGATGATGAATATATGGCTTCAAGATCAAGAGATATTTTAGATATAAAAAATAGAATACTAGGAAAATTATTAAAAGAAGAAAATATGGATTTAAGTAACTTAGAGCCAAATACAATTATAGTTGCGACGGAGCTTACTACTTCTGAAACTGCAAAACTAGATTTTAAAAATGTATCTGGAATTATTACAGAAGTTGGAGGAGAAAATTCACATACATCCATTATGGCAAGAACACATACAATTCCTGCAATTGCTAAAGTAGTTGATGCTACTAGAATATTTAAGGATGGGGATAGTGTTGCTATCAATGGTACCTTAGGAGAAATCTATGTCAATCCAACGGAAGAAGAAAAACAAAAATTATTAGCTTTAGAAAAAAAATTAGAAAAAGAAAAAATTGAATTAGAAAAATATAGAAATGAAGAAAGTATCACAAAAGATGGAACAAAAGTAAAATTATATGCCAATATTGGGCTTCCAGCAGATGCTGAAATTGCAATAAAAAATACCGCAGAAGGTGTTGGATTATTAAGAAGTGAATTTTTATACATGGATAGTGATGCAATGCCAACAGAAGAAAGTCAATTTGAAGCATATAAAAAAGTAGCAGAAATTATGAAAGGTAAAGAAGCTATCATAAGAACATTAGATATTGGTGGAGATAAAGAGCTAAAATATCTAAAATTAGAAAAAGAAGCAAATCCATTTTTAGGATATAGAGCAATCAGATTATGTTTAGATAATCCAACAATCTTCAAAACACAATTAAGAGCTATATTAAGAGCAAGTGCTTTTGGAAAATTAGCCATCATGTTTCCAATGATATCTTCTATAGAAGAATTAAGAGCTGCTAAAAAAGTATTAGAAGAATGCAAACAAGAATTAGATAATGAAAATATTTTATATGATAAAAATATTCAAGTAGGTATCATGATAGAAATTCCATCA
Organism: uncultured Clostridium sp.; assembly: GCA_946486515.1. Lineage (GTDB taxonomy): Bacteria > Bacillota > Clostridia > TANB77 > CAG-508 > CAG-269. The sequence continues at coordinate 10,103 of CAMLUB010000017.1, read as the reverse complement.
GCAGCGTTAATAGCAGAACAATTGGCTAAAGAATGTGACTTCTTTAGTATAGGAACAAATGACTTAATCCAATACACAGTAGCAGTAGAAAGAGGAAATGAAAAAATTTCTAGACTATATACAAAATATCATCCAGCAGTTATCAAATTAATCAAAAAAGCAATTGATGGTGCACATTCAGCAAACATCATTTGTGGAATGTGTGGAGAAGCAGCAGGAGAACCAACTTTTATACCACTTTTAGTTGGACTAGGATTAGACGAGTTTTCAATGAACTCAAACAATATATTAAGAGCGAGAAAAACTATTAACAACTTGGATAAAGAATCATGTGTAAAACTTAGTGAAGAAATTTTACAAATGGCATCAGCAGAAGAAGTAGAAAATAAATTAAAACAATAATGTCCTTTTGGGGACGTTTCTGTTTGGGACATTTTTAGAAAGAAAATAGTAGTTACAGTTCACACCTTTCTTAAAATGATTAGGTTTGAACTGTGCAAATAGTAAGAAAATGGCAAGAAAAATCTTGCTATTTTTTATATTGTATAATACAATTTATAAAAGATAGTTTCATTTGAACGGGGTTTCTTTTTTGGGCTATACATTTATTCATTATATAGTTTTTAGATAATTCAGAATGAGTAAAATTGAGGCAATTCTTATTGTTTTTTTAAAAAGTTTTAAGATGAGTGAGAATAAGCAAAATGATTAATAAATGTAAAAAATTACTAAAGAAAATATGTTAAAATGAATTAGTTAAACAAAAGGGTAACATAAAAATGTCCCAAACAGAAACGTCCCCAAAAGGACAAAAAGGAGAAAATCATGGGCTTAAGAATTATTTATGGAAAAACAGGAACAGGAAAAAGTAGTTTATGTTTTTCAGAGATTGCAAAGTTAATAGAAAAAGAAGAAAATATATATTATATTACCCCTGAACAATTTTCATTTACAGCAGAGAAAAACTTAATGGCATTTTTAAATGAGAAGGCAGTCATGAATGCAGAGGTTATTACATTTAGTCGAATGGCTAATAGAGCTTTAAATGAAATTGGAGGAAGAAATAAAACCAATTTATCGAAATGTGGAAAAGCTATGCTCATTTATTCGATTTTATCGAAACATCAAAATGATTTCAAATTTTTAGGGAAAAGTGATGAAAACATAGAGATTGGAATACAAAGTATTACAGAATTAAAAAAACATGGAATTACATTAGAGATATTAGATAAAGAGATTGAAAATCTAGAAGATAAATATTTAAAAACAAAATTAGAAGATATTCGATTCATTTATCAAAACTATGAAGAACAAATTTCAGAAAACTATATTGAAGAAACAGATTTGTTAGACTTCTTAGCAAAAAATATAGAAAATTTAAGTTGGATAAAAAATAGTATTATTTATATAGATGAATTTTCAGGATATACAGCACAAGAATATGAAGTGATAAAACAATTTATCAAATATGCCAAACAAGTCAATATCACAATATGTATTGATCATTTAGAAATGGAAACTAATCCAGATATAGATGTGTTTTATTCTAATAAGCAAACACTAAAAAAGTTAATTAGAATTATTGATGAAAATCATTTTAAATTAGAAGAACCTGTAAATTTAGAAAATCAATATCGATTAAAAAATGAAGAATTACAAGTGTTAAGTCAGAGTTTATTAAATATAAAATCCACAAAATATGCAAAAAATGTGGAAAACATACATTTATTTTTAGCAAAAAATCGATATTCAGAAATTGAAAATGTAGCGAAAACCATTTGTCAGTTAGTAAGAGAAAAAAGCTTAAGATACAAAGATATAGCCATTATTACAAAAAATATAGATATGTATTCTTCATTAGTGAGAAGTATTTTTGCCAAATATGATATACCTGTATTTATTGATGAAAAAAGAGATTTAAATCAAAATATCATTGTGCAATTTGTACTTTCAATATTGGAAATCTTGACAAACAATTATACTAGTGAAGCCATGTTTAATTATCTGAAACTAGGTTTCTTAGATATAGAAGATGACGAAATTTTCAGACTAGAAAATTATTGTACAAAATGGGGAATTAAACGAAATAAATGGAAAGAAGATTTCAAATATGAAATAGATGATGAGTCTAAAAAACAAGAAATTGAAAGATTAAATGAAATTAGAAAACAAATCATAGAACCATTAATTGCTTTGAAGAAGCATATAGATAAGGAAAAGACAGCAACAAATATCACAAAACAACTCTATACATTTTTGCAAGAACAACATATAGAAGAGAAAATTTCTAAAAAAGTAAAAGATTTAGAAGAAAAAGGTTTGATTGATTTAGCGAATGAATATGTTGAAAGTTATAACATTATTTTAGAAGTGCTAGATGAAATTGTTTTGGTATTTCAAGAAGATAAGATGAGTATAGATGCTTATAGCAAAATTTTAAAAATTGGATTAAAAAATAGTGAATTGGGAAAAATTCCAGCCACACAAGATCAAGTAACTTTAGGAGATGTAGATAGAACAAGAAGCCATAAAGTAGATGTTGTATTTGTCATTGGATTAAATGATGGTGTTTTTCCAAGTGTGAATAAAGATGAAGGATTTTTAAATGATGCAGATAGAGAAAGATTAAAAAATGATGGTATGGAATTGGCAAATGGTACATTAGAAAATTTATATGAAGAAAACTTTAACATATATAAAGTGTTAACAACTGCTGAACAAGAAATGTATTTGTCTTATGCTTCATCTGATGGAGAAGGAAAAGCTTTAAGACCATCTATTTTCATTCATAAGATTAAGAAAATGTTTCCAAAATTAGAGGAGCAAAGTGATGTAGTAGGTAAAAAATATCAAATTGTAGGTCAAAATATTACTTATGAAGAATTACTAGAAAAACTATATCAATTAAAAAATAAAGAAGATATAGAAAAACTATGGTATGCAGTATATGATTGGTATAAACAAAATCCAAATTGGAATACTCGATTAGAACAAGACATGGAAGGACTAAACTATACGAATGTACCTAAAAAATTAAAAAAAGCGAATATGGATAAATTATATGGGAATACTGTACATACAAGTGTATCTAGATTAGAACAATATAGAAGATGTCCATTTTCATATTATTTACAATATGGCTTAAAAGTGAAACCAAAAGAAGAACTAAAAATTCAAAGTTTTAATACAGGTTCTTTTATGCATGAGACCATTGATGAGTTTTTTAAATATGTACATGAAAACAACTTAAATTTAGCCGAATTAGAAGAGGTAGATATTCAAAAAATTGTATCTAAAATCATTGATGAAGATTTAGAATTATCAAAAAATTACATCTTTAAGGCAACTGTAAAATATAAAATCTTAGTAAGAAGATTAAAAAAGATTGTCAGTAAAGCATTAAAATATATTATTCAAACATTAATTTATAGTGATTTTACCATTAAAGGAACAGAAGTCGAATTCGATAAAAAAGGAGAATACAAACCAATTGTATTAGAATTAGAAGCTGGAAAAAGAATTGAAATTACTGGTAAAATTGATAGAATTGATATTGCTAAAGAAGAGGATGGAAATTATTTAAGAATTATTGACTATAAATCTTCAAGCAAAAATATTGATTTAAATGAAGTGTATGCAGGTTTACAAATACAATTATTAACTTATGCAGATGCTGTATGTAAAGAAGAGGATTTGATTCCAGCAGGGATATTTTACTTTTCACTATTAGAGCAAATGATAAAAGCAGATAAAAAAATATCAGATGAAGAAATAGAAGAATTGATTAGAAAAAACTTCAAGATGAAAGGATTAATTGTGGCTGATGTCAAAGTTATTAAGATGAACGACAATTCTTTAACAACAGGAACTTCTAAAATGGTTCCTGCAGCGATTAGCAAATCTGGAGAAGTGATTGAAAAATGGACAAATGGTGTAAAGCAAGAAGAATTTAGCATATTGCAAAAATATATTTATCAAACCATAAAAGAAATTGGAAAAGAAATTTTTGATGGAAATATTGATTTAAAGCCATATTATAAAGAAGGTAAAACACCATGTGAATATTGTCAATATAAATCTATATGCACATTTGATCCAAGAAGAAAAGAAAATACATATCAATATATTCACAAATTGTCAAAAGATGATATAATAATAAAAATGAAAAAAGAAATTCATGACAATTTATAGAAGCTATAAATAAGGAATATGATAAGAAGCACAGAAGCATGAAAAAGAGGATTTTCAAATTTGATGAATGAACAAAAGATAAAAGGAGGTAATTGATGGGAAATAAAGAAGAAGTACGAATGATGAGAAAAACAAATATGAGAATATTTCCAATATATAAGAGATTGGCTTGGGATTATTTATTTTTCTATACCATTGACTTTTTATTCTTAACTCAAATAAAAGGAATTAGTGCTTCAGATGTTATGCTGAAAAGTACATTTCATGCATTTTTTAGCATTATATTACAACTTCCTGCAAATATCATTGTTGAATTTTTAGGAAGAAAAAATAGTATCATATTAGGAAATATTTTGGGATGTCTTTATATGGTAATTATCATGATGAGTGGAAGTTTGTTTGATTTAATAATAGCTGAATTTTTCAGTAGTATGGCATTTTCGATAAAAAATGTAGCAGAACCAAGTTTATTAAATGAATCTATTCCACCATCAAGATATAAGAGTCAAATATATTCTAAATTGAGTTCAAAAGGTGCATCAGGATTTTACTTTTTTGATGCTATATCAAGAATTGTAGCAGGTGTTTTATTTACATTTAATGCCTATTTACCAACTATTTTATCATTAGTTATATTAATTATTGTTACTATATTATCAATTGGTTTTATAGAGCCAATAAAAAAGAGAAAAAAAGGAAATACAGTATTAATGTATAAAGTAGAAATGAAAAATGTAAAAGAAGGATTTGCATTTGTATTAAAGTCAGAAAGATTAAAAGCCTTAATTTTATGTGCAGCATTAATATATGCCTTATTGCAAATATCTTTAACTTATAATGTTAGCTTAGAGGAAAATATAGGGTTATCATCAATAGCTATAGGAATTATAGCAGCAAGTGGAGGAATGATTAGTTCATTAGCTTCCAAACATCAAGGTCAATTTCACAATAAATTTAGAAATAAAAGTTTAATAACAATTGCGATGATACTTTCTATAAGTGTTATTATTGCTGGTATTCTGGGAATAGGTGCAGAAAAATCATTTGTTCTATTGTTATTAGTAGTTTTAGCGATATTTACATATAATTTTTGTTGGGGAATGTTCCACACAATTATAGATAAATATCTTAGAAATTTTTCTAATGAGAAAATAGATACAAAAATATTTGCAGCATATAATTTATTCAGAAACATATTTAGAATGTTAGGAACATTATTAGCATCATTTTTATTAGGCAAAATGAAAACAGCATATTGTATGACTATCATAGGTATTTTATTTACAATCATATATATTTTATTAGGAAAATATATGAAAACAAGAGTAGGATTGAAACCAGAAGAGTATTCTAATGAAGAGAGAAAATATGATGAGTTAAATCAAGTAAAAGAGTAAGTGAATGAAAAGGGGATTTTACGAGGTGAATATATGAAAGATTTATCTAATAAAAATGTCATACATGTAAAGGATGGAAAAATAGAATATTTACAATTTAGAAAATTATTAGAATATCAAGAAATCATAAATCACGCATATGCATTGGGATTAGATGTAGGCTTTAAGACAACAACAGTTAATCAACAACTAGCATCACCAGAAAGAATAGATTTGGCAAGACAATCATATCAAAAATTATGTAGGAGTATGGAAAGTGATGATGCACATATTGTGCAAGCTAATCAAAATCATACAGACATTGTCAAAGTTGTTCAAACAAAAATAAATATGGACGAACCAGATTTTAGCTTAACAGAAAAAGGAATAGAAGATGCTCTCATAACTAATAAAAGAAAATTAGCATTAGCAACGACGAATGCAGATTGTATTTTATTATTGTTTTTTGATCCAGTAAAACATGTAATTGCCAATACACATTCTGGTTGGAGAGGAACTTTGCAAAGAATTTCTATTAAAACGGTTCAAAAAATGATAAAAGAATTTGGCAGTCATCCACAAGATATCATATGTTGCATTTGTCCAAGTATTCGAAAATGTCATTTTGAAGTAGATAGAGATGTAAAAGACATGTTTGAAAAAGAGTTTGATGATTTGCAAAATGTTAAATTTGTCGATATAGAAAAAGAAAATCAAGAAAAAGCCATTCAGTTAACAGATTTTATAGAAGAAACAATAGAAAATACAAAATGGAATATAGATACAGTTTTGATTAATAAAATGCTTCTTCAAAAAGAAGGATTAAATCCAGAAAATATCATAGATTCAGGAATTTGTAGTGTTTGTCATTCTGACATGATACATTCCTATCGAATCGAAAAGAAAGATTATAATACAGAAACAGCAGTTATAGAATTAAAATAGGAAAAGGATGTAATAAAAATGTTTAAAACATGGGAAGAATTAGAAGAATCCATTAAAGGTTGTAACAAATGTAAGTTATGTAAGACAAGGCAAAATATTGTATTTGGAACTGGAAATAAACAGGCAAAGTTAATGTTTATTGGAGAAGGACCTGGAGCAGACGAGGATAGATTAGGTGAACCTTTTGTAGGAAGAGCAGGAAAATTAATGAATTTAGCATTTGAAACTTTAGGTATTGATCGAAATGAAGTATATATTGCCAATGTTGTAAAATGTAGACCGCCAGGCAATAGAAATCCAGAAGAAGATGAAGCAGTAGCATGTTTGGATTATTTAAGAAATCAAGTTATACTAGTACAGCCAGAAATCATTGTTTTATTAGGAAGTGTTGCTTTAAAAAATATCCTAGGAAAAGAATATGGTATCACAGCCTCTAGAGGAAAATGGGTAGAAAAAAAAGGGATAAAATATATGCCAACTTGGCATCCAGCAGCATTATTAAGAGACGAAACGAAAAAAATTGATTTTGTAAAGGATTTACAAAAAGTGGTTGAAGAAATGAAATACTGAAGCTAATCATATGTTCGTTACAGTTTAGACTAAATACTGGAGGACCACTATATAATATAAATAAATGAAACAAATTTGCGTATCTAAATTTGAATTTAGAAATTCTAAAATAAAAAAGTGAGGAATGCTCATTTTGCTGATGATTTATAGCAATAATGAGAGAGGCTCACTTTTTTATTAAAGAATTTCTATGAAAATTTAGCTTATACAAATTTGTGAATGATTTTATATTATATAGTGGTTCTCCAGTATTTAGTCTAAACTGTAAGATATGCTATGTATAATTCTTGTTACTGTTCAGACCTAAGTAATCTTCCAGGGATGATATAGGATATTTTTAAGGTTCTCGGCTACCCGCCAATTCCCGTTTAACAAATTCTAAGAATAAAAACACAACAATACCCGGAAACAGGACCCTTTGTGTTTTTATCCTAAGAATTTGTAAAACTATTCTGGTCGCATTCGAACCTTAAAAATATCCTATATCATCTCTGGAAGATTACTTAGGTCTGAACAGTAACTAATTCTTATGTATAATCAGTCGGTTTTATTGACTTTTATAAGAGAAACAATGTAAAATATCTTATAGGATAAAAAAGAAATGATAAATGTTGTAAAAAAATAGTTATTGTTCAGTTTGAAAAAATTCAATTAAACTGGAAAAAGTAAAAGTTAATAAAAGTGAAGAGAGGTTTTTAAAGTGATAAAAGAAATAGAAGAAAAAGTAAAGTATTGTTTAAATTGTAAGGTAAAACCATGTTCTCTAAAAGGTTGCCCATTAAATAATCATATACCAGATTTTATACAAGCTTTGAAAAAAGAGGAATATATAGAAGCATATAAAATTTTATCAGAAACTACTGTTTTGCCAGGTGTATGTGGTAGAATTTGCCCACATGAAAAGCAATGTCAAGGTTCTTGCGTAAGAGGAATAAAAGGAGAACCTGTTTCAATAGGAGAATTAGAAGCTTATACTTTTGATAAAGCACATGAATTAGGATATCACTTAGCATATTGTTATGAAAAAACAGAAAAGAAAAATAAAAAAGTAGCTGTTTTAGGTGGAGGACCAGCAGGATTAACTTGTGCAGCTTTTTTAGCAAAAGAGGGAATACAAGTAACTATATATGAAAAATACGATTATTTAGGTGGTCTATTAATGTTTGGAATACCAGATTTTAGATTACCAAAAGAGATTGTAGAAAACACAATAAGAGATATTTTAGATTTAGGAATAGAAGTAAAATATAACCAAGAGCTAGGAAAAGATTTTTATTTAAAAGATATAGAGAATGAATATGATGCTATATTTTTAGGTATTGGTGCGAATTGTTCTACTAAGATGGGAGTTGAAGGAGAAGAGTTAAAAGGTGTTTATGGAGGAAATGAATTATTAGAATACAATTTACACCCTAATTATAAAGGAAAAAAAGTCATTGTGACAGGCGGCGGAAATGTAGCAATGGATTGTGCAAGAACGATTAATCGATTAGGAGCAAAAGAAGTAACAGTCGTGTATAGAAGAGCAGAAGAGCAAATGCCAGCAGAAAAGAAAGAAATACAAGATGCGAAAAACGAAGGAGTGCAATTTGCTTTTCAAAATAATATTGTAAAAATAATAGGTAATGGAAAAGTAGAGAAAGTAGAATTAATAAAAACAAAGTTAGTTCAAAAAGAAGGAGACAGTAGATTATCTCCTGTCAATATTGAAAATAGTAATTATCAAGTAGAGGTTGATTATATTGTGATGGCATTAGGTTCAAAACCACAAGAATTTGTAAAAGATTTAGGATTAGAATTAAATAAATGGGGAAACATACAGGTAGATGAAGAATATAAGACATCTCATCCTAAAGTGTATGCAGGTGGAGACTTAGCAGGAATGAAAGGAACTGTCGCATGGGCAGCAAAATCAGGAAGAGAAGCAGCAAAAAATATAAAAGAAATTTTGTGAAAAATAAAAATTAATATAATAATTTTTTTCGAACAATAGTGGGCTTCTTAAACATTTTGTTTGTTTATAACATTTCAAAGCCCGCGTTATTGTTCGGCGCAAAATTTTACGGTAGTAAAATTTGTGTGCAATCATTAGAGCGAGGAGACATTCTTGTATAGGAAAAACTCGATTTTTTTTGAAAATAAAATATAAGAAATTTATTTTCACTTTGAGTTGCGTAACTTTAAAGTTTCATATTGTTTCCTATACAAGAACATCCCTAATAGCAATTTGATTGCCATGAAGTTGTATGTTTATAGCTTTGGTAACAAGATTTTTAAGTTAAATATCATTATTTTCGGTTTTAGAAGATTTACCTAAAATAATTCGTTTGATGGCTGTAAATAATTTTATCATTTTATTTTCATTTCTATTTTTGGTATTAAGAGCTGTTTCAATGCCACCATTTTCTAGTATATTATATTTATGTTCTAGCTGTGACATTTTTTCAACATAATAATCATTAAAAAAGGTATATCCTTCAGCAAAACCTAAATAAGATTTTATTTCATATAATTTTTTTCTATAATTTTCCAATTCTTCTAAATTGGTTATATTCAAAAATGCCTTATCAAAATAACTAGAGATAATTAAATTTTGAGTTCTAAAAAATGTTACTTTAATTTTTTCTTTTAAATCATCAATCTTTTTAACCATATCATCAACTTTTTTATTTCTATTATCAATTTGAGTAATCTTATTATTTAATTTAATAATATCTTCTTCAGCAAATAAAATATCATCAAGTGCATTTTGAATAGCCATAAATGCTTTTTGTGAAGTTAATTCAGAAAATTTTATTTTAAAATCGTCATCACTATTTAATGTGCTTTTAAATAAAACATCTTCACCTGTAATAAAAGCTAATTGATTGACAAGACAACACTCTAAAGGATAGTAAGAAGGACTTGTTGTTTCAAAACTAATTCCAAAATATTTAACGTAATCTTTTGGAATACCAATGACTTTTGATGACATTAATTGAACAGCTGCTTCATTTAATCCTAATCCATAAATTTTAAATT
>CAMLUB010000016.1 GCA_946486515.1 uncultured Clostridium sp. | reverse complement strand
GTCGAAATTTGTAATCAACATAATTGTTTTTGTAAAAATTTATAATAAAATAATAATATCACAAGATAGACTACTGTTATCTAACAATTAGATATTATTTAGGTCTAACAAATGTCTAACAAAATCTTGAAAAAATCCAAAAGTTAATAAACATTATTAAATCAAATAATATTAAAAAGATATTAAAATTTGCCTAAAAATAGGTGGTTTATCAAATGTTAAACATAAACAAAAAGTAATAACAAACATTAAACTTCAAAGACTTTGACTCTGGCATGCGTAAGTTCGAATCTTACCAGCCCAGCCAATAATAGTTTTCGTCGAACTTTTTGAAAGCCTTGATAAAACTTAATTTCAAGATTACAAAAAGTTTGATGAACACAAAAACTTTAAACCGTTCTTTACGCTTCTTCGAGAACTTAAATATATATAGTTAAGTTAGAAAAGTAGAGAAAAGTTCTCGCGAAGCGAGATTTGTCCTAAATATTGTGTTTTTATATTTTTGTGTTATAATAAGTGTTGGTGAGAAAAATGAAAAAATTTTTCAGTAATGGAATAATTTATTCAGTATTATATGGAACAATATTTTATTTAATAAATTTTACATTAAACAAAAATAACATTCAATTTATGAATTGGATTTACTATTTGTCATATTCAATTATTATATTATGTTTTTTAATAGGAATATTTCAATTGCTTATAAAAATAAAAAACAAAATTAAAAGAAATATATTTCTAGTAATTATGACCATTTTTTCAAGTATTATAATATTTATATCTATCTATTTTTCTATGCTTGCTTATAATCCAGAATATATAATAGTAAAAGATAATAAAAAAATGGTTGCAACTGTAAAGTCTTTTCATCATACATATATAAATTATTATGATTATATAAATCCAATTATGAAAAGTAGAAATGTAATTGATTCAGAACATTATTCTGACGGTAGACACAATCCTTTTAAAGAAGATATGGATTATATTAATTTAATAGACTGATAAATATTGCTCTAGAAGAAAGGAATTTGGCTAATTGGATATAGAATTGCCGAAGAAGAACTGTATGTTAGAATGTATGATGAGTTAAAAAAATCAAAAGAAGACAATCCAACAAGAAGAAGTTGCATATTGTCACAGTAATAAAACTGTATGGGGAATGAACTATTATGGAGTTACATTTGTGATACATTTGGAGAGAAAACAATGGACAATGCTTTAAGACCAGCACTTATGAAAGTGGGAGAAGATAAAAGCGATATTCCAGTAAGAGGTGCAAGTAAGTTTGAGAACGGAGGATACATATATACATTTAAAACTACAGGTACAATAGAAAATTTTGACGGAATAGAACCAATATAGAAGGATAACAAATTGATTTATGAACTTCATTGTTCTGGAGGATTAATAAAATAAAGAGAGATATATATAAGGTTTGAAATTAATAAAAAAGAAGGGAAGATGAAAATTTTGAAATTAAAAGAACAAATCGAAAAATATATACCATATAATGAACAAGAGGTAAGTGATAAAGAGTTAATGCTTGAATATATAGATAAATTTGAAGATGTATTAACAAGAAAAAATAAAATGTGTCATTTCACAGCATCTAATTGGATAGTAAACAAAGATAGAACTAGAGTATTAATGATATATCATAATATTTATAAATCATGGGCATGGACAGGTGGACATGCCGATGGAGATAGTGACTTATTACATGTTGCAATAAAAGAAGCAGAAGAAGAAACAGGACTTAATAACTTAAAGTTACTAAGTGATGGAATATATGGATTACAAATACTTACAGTAGATAGTCATATTAAAAGGGGAAAATTTATATCATCACATTTACACTTAGATTGTTGTTTTTTATTAGAGGCAAATGAGGAAGAAAAATTAAGAATAAAAGAAGATGAAAATAGTGGTGTAAAATGGGTTGAAATATATAAAGCTACAAAACTTACTAATGAAGAAATGATGAAATCAATATATGCAAAATTAAATTCTAAACTAAAAACTATAAAAACACAGGATTGATATGGAAAGATAATTTCTAAAACGTTGAAAAATAATTACAATTTTGACATTGTTCAACTTCGTATAGGAATAGGTATAGCTATGGGAAATACTTTGCAAGAAGTGAAAAAGCAATCAAAAGAGATTACATTATCTAATGATAATGATGGAATGACATAATTATTTAGAAAAAAATATATGATAAAAATTTGTCAAAAAATATTGTATCTTTACTTTTTTTGTAATATAATAAGTCTAGAAAATGAAAAGGGAGGAAATAATTATGGAAAAAGTAAAAAATTTTTTTTCAACAATTGCATCAGTACTAAAAACACATATTAAATTAGTAGTAATTGTAATAGCATTAATAGTAATTGCAGTAGTAGTAGCAGTAGTATTTACTGGAGGAGGACCTAAAAAAGCAGTAGAATCTTATATATCTGCAATGGATAATGCAGATTCAAAAGCCTTTATAGAAGCAATGGATTTTAAAGGAGCAATGGCTTGGGAAAATTGTGAAGAAGATGAAGAAAAATTTGTAGACGAATATGAGGACATAGATGAAGATGATGATGACATAAAAGAGCAATTTGAGCAAGCAGAAGAAACAATGGAAGACTTAATTGATACGATTGATGACAATTATGAAGAATATAGTGTCAAAATTAAAGAATTTAAAGAAACTGAAAAATTAGCAGATGGATTATATAAAGTTAAAGCACAAATAGAAACAAAAACAAAAAGTAAAGATGAAGATGACGAAGATGAAAATACAAATACAAATACTTCAACATTTATAGTTTATAATGATAAAATTATAGATATGGAAAATTAATTTAAATGGTTTAATGTAAAAAAATGCCAGACACAAAATATCTGGTATTTTTTGTATTATATAATGCATATAAAAATTATATAAAGTAGACATCTAAACTATAATTTATATAAAACATTTTTAATTTGTTCCTTAATCATATTTAGAGCAACTTTATTATTACCATCTTTAGGAAAACAATTATATCAGCATTTTTTGCTCTATTCACTAATTTTATATGGGAAATCTTATATAATATAAAAAATAAAAGTATAAACTTTTTGGAGGTAACAAGGAGTATCAATGGAAATAAAAGAAGAATTAGAATTATTAAATGAAAACAGTACAATAGCAGATATTCAAAAATATATAAAAGATATGAAAAAAGCCAGAAAATTTGATGGTGTCACAATTGAAAGAGAAATGATGTTATTTATAGAAGAAATAGGAGAAGCAATTAGAAAAAATACAAATGGATCTTTGAATGTAAATAAAAAATATGATGAAAGTGTTGAGGAAGAACTAGCAGATTGTTTTATATATTTACTTAGTATAGCCAATATGAATCATGTAGATATGTTTAAAGCATTTAAAGAAAAAGAAGAGAAAAATTGTAATAGGATATGGAAATAAAAATAACAAAATTCGTAAAATAATTAATATAGAGGGAAAAATGGAAAAAGAATTAAAACAAATTGTAAAACCAATTGTAGAGTGGTATCAAAAGCAAGAAAAAACATTACCTTGGAAACAAGATAAAGAACCTTATCATATATGGGTTTCAGAAATTATGTTACAACAAACAAGAATTGAAGCAGTAAAAAAATATTATACAAGATTTATGAAAGAATTACCAACTATACACGATTTAGCAATTGTACCAGAAGAAAAGTTATTAAAATTATGGGAAGGATTAGGATATTATAGTAGAGCAAGAAATCTAAAAAAAGCAGCAATACAAATTGAGCAAGAATATAATGGAAAGATACCAACAAGTTATACTGAATTATTAAAATTATTAGGGATAGGAGAATATACAGCAGGCGCTATTGCATCTATTAGTTACAAGGAAAAAGTGCCAGCAGTAGATGGAAATGTATTAAGGGTAGTTTCTCGAGTACTTGCTAGTAAAGAAGATGTGTTATTACCAGAAACCAAAAGAAAAATCACAAAGAAATTGTTAGAAATCATGCCTAATGAACCAGGAGATTTCAATGAAGGATTAATGGAGTTAGGAGAAAAAATTTGTCTGCCGAATACAGTTCCTTTATGTGAAATATGTCCGATTCAAGAAATTTGTATGGCAAATAAGGAAAATCTAATAAATGAAATTCCTGTTAGAATAAAAAAACAAAAACGAAAAGTAGAAAACAAAACTGTTTTTATCTTAAAATATAAAAATGAAATAGCGATTAAAAAACGTGAAAAAACAGGAATATTAGCAAATTTGTATGAATTTCCAAATGTCATACGGAGAAATATCCGAAGAGGAAATACCACAAATTTTAGAACAATGGAAAATACAATTTAAAAATTTACAGTTGAAAAAACATGCAAAACATATATTTACACATATAGAATGGAATATGGTAGTTTATGAAATAGAAGTAAAAAATAAAAATAAACAATGGACATGGGTAACAGAAAATCAAATGGAAAAAGAATATCCATTACCAACAGCATTTAAGAAACTAATAACAAAAGAAAAGTAAGAAAAAGCAAAATGATTTGAAAACATAAGGACAATATGTATTAGTTATCATTAAAAATAGTAAGAGTAGCTAATGTATCACCAAGTTGTGTAAAAAAAGCAGCTAAAATGGCAAGTTCATCTTGAGATTTATCTTTTGCAATTTCGCAAGCAAGTAAAGAAATAAAATTTACAAAAGCACATGAGTTCATAAAATCACCTCATAGTATTATATGAAAAAGCCTTGTAGCTGTGATAGAATTGATATAGTAAAAGACTTATGATATAATGAAACAAAGAAGATGGAATAAAGGTTGAAAAATAATTCTTTTCCAACCAATCTGTGCTTTGAGAAGGGAATGAAACGAAAAATGAAAATTGGATTTACAATAGGAAAATTTGCACCATTACACAAAGGGCATCAATATTTAATAGAAAAAGGGATTAAAGAAATGGACAAGTTTTATGTGATTGTATATGAAACAAATGTTATAGATATTCCTTTAGAACAAAGAGCAAGATGGATAAAAGAACTGTATCCAGAAGTGAACATTCTACTAGCTAAAAATCCACCATCACAATATGGTTTAGATGAAAAAAGTGTGAAAATTCAAATGGATTATTTAAAAAATATTATAAAAGATATTCCTGTTACACATTTCTATAACAGTGAACCTTATGGAAAGTATGTTGCAAAAGATTTACATATTGAAGAGGTACAAGTAGATAGACTTAGAGAAAAATATGCGATTAGTGGAACAAAAATTAGAAAAAATGTGAATGAAAATAAAGAATATATAGAAGAAATTATATATAAAGATATAAAACAAAAATCATAAGTATTATATAAAACTTAAATTATATATTTACTATTGAAAAAGGGGATTTTTATGAAAAAATTTTTAAAGAGAATTTATACTATTGGGATTATCTGTATTTGTCTTTTCATGGGAATATCAAGTGTAAAAGCAACACAAGAGCAGTATGAAGAAAAAAGTATAGATATATTGGGAATTAAGGTTTTATATAAAGATAAAGTATATTTTAATGGAGAAAATGACATTGTAACACAAGAGCAGAAAGATGCAAATAATATTCTAGCGGGAGGAATTTGTATATTTTTAGTTATTTATTGGATTGTGTTATTATGTTTGTTTGAAAAGGAGGAGTTATATGATTATACACATGAAAATGCAGATGACTTAGAAACATTAAAAAAATATGACCCAATGGTAGCAGGTTGTTTTGTAGACAATAGACAAGTATTGGCAAGAGATGTAACAGCAGTTGTTTTAGGTCTGATTCAAAAAGATATATTACATATGGAAATCAAACCAACCATGGAAGGAAAAGAAAACTATACATATATAATTTCTAGAAATTTCAATGCAAATATAAGTGATTTAGACGAAATCGAAAAATATGTATTAAGTTGGTTATTTGGATATTATGAACAAGAAGAAATTGATTTAATTGAAAAATTAAAAGAAATATCAAAACGAAAAGATTTTATGAAGCATTTAAAAAAATTAAACAAAATAACCCAAAACAAATTAAATTCTATTGGAGCCAATATAAAAGCTGCACCAGAATTTATCAGAAAAGCAAATGTTATATTATTAATCATTGTTTGTATTATGGCAGTGATTCATATTACAAATAATGGATTAGATATTCATATTTATGAATCTACCCTATTTCTTATGGGAATTGTAGCTGTAGGTGTTATTTTTATATTACCAGTAGTAGCGCTTATTATTCATCTTTTACTATTTGTCATTGTATTATTAAAGAAATTAATCAAAAGTCGAGCTGAAAAATATAGTGGTAAAAAAATTGTTTCCATGAGTTTATTGATTTTAATCTTTATGGCTATATTTATAGGAATTGTATATTTCGTAGCACCAAATAAATACATTTGTTTAGATATTTTTATGATAGGAATGGCACTTTTAATTGTAAAAACAGACAATTTAATGACAAAACATAGCAAAGAAGCTTTAAATGATTATTATGCATTACAAGAGATAAAATATAAAATAGAGGAATATAGTTTTATAAAAGATGAGCAAATCAACTATATCAAATTATGGGATGAATATTTGGTATATGCTGTAGCATTTGGTATACCAATTCAAATCGTCAATAAATTAAAAGAAACCCATCAAGAAGATGAAGATATAAAATATTTATTAAAATGTGAAAATTTATATTATATTTGTAAAGCATATTTAGAAGTTATGTGGGATATGGAATTTAAAGAAAGAAAAAGTTGGTTTAGTGTCAAAGAATTATTTAATATTGAACGATAAGGACGTACCAAATCGTTCAAAAATTGAACGATTTGAATTGTCACTAGTGCTTAGAAAGGAATAAATAAATAATTTAATTTTATTTATATATTCCTTTTTTATTGTATAAGAAACAATATAAAACTTTAAGTTACTTAGGCTCAAAGTGAAAATAAATATTAAAATTTTATTTTTAAAAGAAAATTAAGAAATACAAAAAAGACTTCATAAAATATTAAGAAAAAATCAATTGGAAATCAATAAATATATGTTAGAATTAAAAACAGAAAACAAGTTAAAAATTTTTAAAGGGGAGGAATGATCAATATATGGAAACCATATTAAAATGTGAAAACTTGTGTAAAACATTTGGAAAAAGAAATATCTTAAAAAAAGTTTCTTTGGAAATACAACAAGGAGATATTTTAGGATTTATTGGACCAAATGGTGCACGGAAAAACCACAACCATAAAACTAATTTTAGGATTACAGAGTATTACTAGTGGAAAGGTAACCATCAATGGATATGATATTGAAAAAGAATTTACACATGCCATTAAAAAAGTAGGAGCTATTGTTGAAAATCCAGATATGTATATGTACTTATCAGGATATCAAAACCTAAAATTAGTAGCCAATTTATATAAAGGATTTACAAAAGAAAGAATTGACGAAGTGGTAAAATTGGTGAAACTAGAAAATAGAATTCATGATAAAGTATCAAAATATTCTTTAGGAATGAGGCAAAGATTAGGAATTGCACAAGCCATATTGCATAAACCAAATTTATTAATATTAGATGAGCCAACCAATGGATTAGATCCAGAAGGAATTAAGGAAATGAGAGAATTGCTAGTAGATTTAGCTGAAAAAGAAAAAATGGCCATTTTAATATCTAGCCATAATTTAGCAGAATTAGATAATTTCTGCAAAAAAGTATGTATCATAAAAAATGGAGAAGTGATAGAAACTAGTGAAATTTCTGAAATCAAAAAAGAAACCAGTCAAAATTTACAACTATTTGAAGTAGATGATGTAAATCTTGTGAAAAATATTATCAAAGACATCATTGTAATCGATCATCACAGATTTAAGATAAATGTGCCAAGAGAAAATGTACCAGAAATGATTGAAAAATTAGTAGAAAATAAAATTAAGATTTATGAAGTAAAACCAGAAGAGAAAACACTAGAAGACGCATTTTTTGAAAAGACAGGGGGGAATGTCATTGAGTAATTTAGTAAAAAATGAATTGATTAAAATATTTAAAAAGAAAACTATTTATATTACCATGGTCGTTATATTCTTATTATTAATTTTTATGAATTGTATGTTTAAATATGCAAATGGTGGAAGTGAGTATGATTATTATTTATATAATGAAAATTATATTAACTCATTAAGAGATGATTTAGAAACGTTGAACCCAGAAAAACCAAGTGATGTAACCGTATATATTGATTTATTATCAGAAATACAATTAAGTGAAATGATGGAACAACACAAAGATGCAGAATGGAAATTAGCCATTATCAATGAAAGAATTGCACCATATATAACTGAAAGAAATACATATCAATATGGAGCGGAAAAGAACGAAGCACAAGTAGAAGAAATTAATCAAGAAATAGATGCATTACTTAACAAATTAGATGAAAATGATTGGAAATATTTTGCAAGAGAAGATTTAGCAAAAGCTGAACAACAAATAGAAGAATTGAATGCTCAAAAAGAACAAACAGAAGATAAGGCAGTATTAGAAAATATTGAAACAGAATTAAATAATGCACAAATGGAAAAAGAAATTGCAGAAATCAGATTAAACAAAGACATTCCTTATGGTACGAATTATTTAAATAGAGCAATTTCAACTTTGCAGACAGCAAATACGAATTTAGCCAATTTTAAAAATATGGAGGAATTAACTTATGAACAAAAATTAGAATATAATAGCTATTTAGAAGACCAAGCAGAAAGTAGATATATATTAGAAACAGGAAGAGATATTCATAATACAAATACTTTAAAGGGAATCCTAGAAAACTTCTATTCACAATTCGGAATCTTTTTAATTGTCGTTGTTGTTATGATAGCAGGAACGATTGTAAGCGAAGAATTTAATAAAGGAACAATAAAATTATTATTGGTAAAACCATATACGAGAAATAAAATATTAATGGCAAAAGCAATTACAACATTGATAATGATGATTTTCATTATTGTTGTTACACTTGTTATGCAAATGCTAATAGGCGGTATTATCTTTGGATTTGATAGTCTATCAGAACCAGTGGTGGCATATAACTTTAATACTAATACAATGGAAGAAATGAATATATTTACAAATTTAGGAGTACAAACATTAACACAATTACCAATGATTATTTTATTAGCAACACTAGCGTTTGCCATTAGTGCGTTATTTACGAATAGTACACTTGCCATAGCTATTTCTTTATTAGGATTTATGTCAGCATCTATTATTAATCAATTGGCTATTGGTTATGATTTACAATTTATGAAATATTTTGTGACGATGAATTGGGATTTGAGTATCTATGCAAATGGTGCTTTACCATATATGGAAGGAATGAATATGACAATGTCAATCATCATTTGTGTAGTATATTTCCTAATTATGATGATACCAACATTTATCGTGTTTAAGAAAAGAAATATTAAGAATATATAAGAAGTTCATGAATAACGAGATTAAGATTAATATAAAGATATTTTACTATATAATAAAAAATGAAAATGATAAAGTAAAAGATAGAACCCCAGACTCTTGCGAGAATGGGGTTCTTTTGCAACTACACCACCTGAACAAATTGGTGGCAAGGGAGTAGCCTCTAAAGAGACAAGAAGTTTAAACACAGAAGACCATTTTCATCAAAAATATGGTCTTCTGTCAGAGCCTCCTTAATATACAGAGGAAGGGTATCAGATTGTAAAAATTGAATAGTCTTACTTAACCCCTCCTTATCCATTTTTTAGGAAAAGGGTGTTTTAGTTTATGTACGAATCATTAATATATATAAGTGAAAGGAGAAAATAAAACAGAACTAATATAGGAACAATTTTTATGCATTTATCCTGTTTAAATGCCTTTTCATCTTGTAAAATCCTAAAAAATGGTATATAGTTATCATAAGAAAAAATTAAAGGAGAGAAATTATGAATTATCCAGAAAACTTAAAAAAAGGAGACACCATAGGAATATGTGCACCATCAGGAGGAATTTCTGAAGAAGATGCAATCAAAAAATTAGAATTAGCAGAAAAACAATTACAAGAAATGGGATATAAAATCATAGAAACAGAAAGTGTAAGAAAAGAAGAAAGAGGAAGAAGTGCGTTAGGAAAGCAAAGAGCAAAAGAATTTATGCAATTACTAGAAAATGATGAGGTAAAATTAATTATATTTGCTGAAGGGGGAGATTTTCTAGTAGAAATGATACCATATTTGGACTTTGAAAAAATAAAAACATTAAAACCAAAATGGATGCAAGGATATTCAGATATTACAGGTATCAATTATTTATGGAATATGATGTTAGAAAGACCATCTATTTACTGTGAAATGATAAAAAAATATGCCATGAGACCATTATTCAGAAATCTAACAGATGCTCTAAAAATTGCAAGTGGAGAAGAAATCGAACAAACCTCTTTTGAAAAACATGAAGAAATTATCGATTTTAGAATAGAACAACCAGAACAATCAGAGCAACCTATTGAAAATCAAGAAAGTATAGAAGAGTTGAATCAGGAACAAGAAGAATTGAAAATAGAAAACTTAGAAAAAGGATATGACTTAACCCAAGAAACCAAATGGATCAATTTAAAAGGGGAAGAAAAAATCGAATTTAAAGGAAGAGCCATTGGTGGTTGCTTAGATTGCATAAAAGCATTTATTGGAACCAAATATGATCATGTAAAAAACTATATTGAAACATATAAAGAAGATGGAATTGTATGGTTTTTAGAAGTTTTTGAAATGAGCACGCCAACTGTACTTTTAACATTATGGCAAATGAAAGAAGCAGGATATTTCAAAAACTGTAATGGAATCATATTTGGTAGACCATTGTTTATTAGAAATGATTATGATATAGATTTTAATCAAACCGTAAAAGATGTTTTAGGAGATTTAAATATACCAATTATTTGTGATGCAGATCTGGGACATGTTTCACCACAATTTGCTATGGTGAATGGCGCCATATTAGAAGTAACTTCTCAAGATGGAAAAGGTAAAGTCAAAACAAGATTAAAATAGTAAGGATAATTTAGGATAAAAATAAACTATTTGCAAAGAGAATCATGTATATTATTTTTTATAAAAAAGTTACAATTAAAAAAGATTTTTGTGAATGGATTTATGTGTTTAAATTTATAGTATAAACGAAATAGAATGTAACCAAAAAAGAATAAAAAAATATAGTAATAGTAGAATAAAATAATATAATAAAATGGAAGGAAAGTGAAAGCTATGAAAGTATTATTAGTCAATGGAGGACCACATAAAGAAGGATGTACATATACAGCCTTAAAAGAAGTAGAGAAACAATTAAACAAGCAAGATATAGAAACAGAAATATTTTGGTTAGGAGTAAAACCAGTAGCAGGTTGTATTGGTTGTGGTAATTGTAAAAACACAGGAAAATGTTTTGTAGATGATAAGGTAAATGAATTTATTGAAAAAGCAAAAGAGGCAGATGGATTTGTCTTTGGAACACCAGTGCATTTTGCTTCAGCAACAGGAGCCATTACTTCATTTATGGATAGAGTATTTTATGCAGGAAAACCAGTATTTCAAAACAAATTAGGAGCTTGTGTGGTAAGTTGTAGAAGAGGTGGAGCTACTTCAACATTTGATCAATTAAATAAATATTTTACAATTAATAATATGCCAATTGTATCATCACAATATTGGAATATGGTACATGGAAATACACCAGAAGAAGTTGTTCAAGATGAAGAAGGAATGCAAACTATGAGAACATTAGGAAATAATATGGCATGGTTATTAAAATGTATTGAACAAGGAAAAAAGGCAGGAATAGAAGTGCTTGAAAAAGAACAACCAATCAAAACAAATTATATAAGATGATTTTAGGTGATTTTAGGGACGGAGCAAAAAATCATCAATGCAATAAAAAATAAATAGAAATAATAAATGTTTGAAATTTTTCAAAAAAATAGAAAAACAAAATATAAAAATAGAACAAAAATAAATACAAGAGGAAGAAAAAATGAACAAAAATGAAGCAATTGGAATCTTTGATTCAGGAATCGGAGGAGTCACTGTATTAAGAGAAATTTTAAAAGTATTACCAAATGAAAATTATATCTATTATAGCGATTCAAAAAATAATCCTTATGGAGATAAAAGTGATGACCAAATTCATGAGTTGTGTGAAAACATAGTAAATGTATTTATTGAACAAAAATGTAAGGCA
Organism: uncultured Clostridium sp.; assembly: GCA_946486515.1. Classification (GTDB taxonomy): domain Bacteria; phylum Bacillota; class Clostridia; order TANB77; family CAG-508; genus CAG-269. Next base: position 2,787 of record CAMLUB010000016.1, on the reverse strand, counting down.
ATTGTCATTGCTTGTAATACAGCAAGTGCAAAATCAGCTCAATATTTGAGGGAAAAGTATACAAATATGCCATTTATAGCTATTGAACCAGCCTATAAAATGGTGTATGATTATGCATATAATGAACCAACATTGGTGATGGCAACAAAAGGAACTATTGAAAGTGAAAAATTTAACCTTTTATACCATGCATATGATAATCATAAAACCATTTTACTTCCATGCATAGGATTAGCAGATATCATAGAAGAAGGAAATAAGGATGAAATAAAAATATATTTAAAAGAGCATTTAGAACCATATAGAGGAAAAATAAAAAATGTTGTATTAGGATGTACACATTATCCATTAATACAAGAAGAAATACAAGATGTTTTGGGACAAGTCACATTTTTTAATGGAGCACCATATTTAGCGAAACATTTGAAAGATATTTTAAAAGAAAGAAAATTAGTGAATGATAGTAATAAAAAAAATATGATACAATTTTTAGATTCGTCAAATAATGAGCGAAAGAAAAAAAGATTTTTTGAGATAATAAAGGAGTAATATATGAATCAGTCATATAAGTTACCATTAACAGAAGAAGAAATAGAATCAATAAAAAACTATACAGGAATTGCACATGTAAAAATTAATTGTATAGCAGATTTAGATTATAAAAAAATGAAAGCATTACAAGATGAAGGCTGGAGTACCAATATGACAACAGAAGAATTAAAAAGAACTATACAAGAATTTGTCAATTTGTATACAGCAATATATAAAGCAGGTGCGAAAGGTCCAAGAAGTGCATTATATAGAGCAACCAGTAAACAGCAAATAGAAGAAATAAAAAGCAAAAAAGAAATAGCTTCTTTTACATCAACATCATTAAAAGAAGAATGTGCAAAATCAAAATATTTTGCAGGATATGGAAAAGAATCAGTAATACTGCGCCTTAGAGAAGATGAAGAGTTGCCATCATTATATATTGAACCATATAAAGAAGATGCAGGTTTTGGTGAAGAAGAAGTATTAATTTTGCCGTTTACCAAAGTAAAGAAAATACAACATACAAGTAATTGGAATGGATATACATATTATGATGCCAGTTTAGAAAAAGAAGCATTAGAACAAGTACCAAGTGAAGAATTAGAAACACTACAGTCACAATTACTAGAAGGCTATGAGACTTATAGAAAACAAGCAGAAGAATGTATTGAATTGGAAGATAATTTTGAATATATATCTATGAGAATAAGACAAAATAATTTAAGTAGAGAAGATAAAGAATATTTATCTGAACAGTTAAATGAAAAATCAGCTAGATATTCAGAGCTTAAAAAAAGTGTTAAAAAATATCAAAATCAATTTAAAAAAATGATAAAAGGAATGTGTAAAGAAAAAGAATTAGAAATTGACAAACAGAGAGAAGACATACAGATACGACAAATAGAAGAAAAACAAAGAAAAGATAAAGAACATTTGAGACAATTAGAAACAGAGATTGCAAATCTAGAAAATCAAGTAAGAAATGGAAAAATAGATATAATAGGTATGTTGGAACAATATATAGGAGAAGTAGAATCAACTTCTCAACAATATCAAACAATAGCAGAAGATTTGAAAGTGGGATATTCACAGAATTTACATTTTAGAATATTAGAAATTGTTCAAAATATAAAAACAAAATTAGAAACAACGGAAAAAGCAAATCATGAACAACAAGAAGATCAAGAAGAAAGTGAAGATTACAAAACAAAAAGAGATAGATTGCAAGAACAATGTGGAGATTTATTGAAACAAAAAGAAAAAATACAACAAGTACAGCAACAGATACAAGAACTCCCATACTTTATTGCAGAACATAAAAGACAATCTTTTCAAGAAATAAAAGCAAATTTAAATACAAAAGTACAAGGAATGATTGCAAATGCAAGAATAAACCATTTGCAAACAGAAAAACAGCAAGTATTACAAGAAAAGAAGTCTAGATTGCAAAGAATATTTTATGGAACAACATTAAAAGAAGAAAAATTAGCAAATATAGAGGCAAAGATAGAGTTAGAAAGAAAACAAGCACTTACAAGAAATCCTAAAAATAGTGTTGGGGTTATGATGGCCAACTTATATGATTGTTGTGCACAAAATTTAAATGGAAATTTTGAACCTAATATGGTGGAAATAATATATGCCATTAGAAGAAATTTTGATAAGTTACCAAATGAGCAAATGTTGGCAGAGCAAGCATATCAAAAGGCTAGTGAAAATTATCCAGTAGTATTAGGAGATAAAAGACCATCGAAAAGACAACAAATAAACTTTTATCATCAAGATACAGAAAAAACAAAAGCAGAAATTTACGATAGCACATCTCGAAATAAACCAATTCATAAAGAAGTACAAATTAATGCACTTAGTAAATTTGAAGAAGCTATAAGTCGCATAAAAGCAATGATAGAAAAAAATGACGATCTATCATATATGGCAGATAGAAATAGTTTACAATCAAGTAGAGATATCTCATAGTTATAATTTACAACCGAATAAAAGACAGGGAAAAGGTGATAAATATGAAAATATTAAGAAATGAATTAAAAAATGAGCTACATATTAGAACACAAAAAGACTTTCCACAAAAAGGAATAGAGTTTATTGACATTATGCCATTAATGATTCAAAAAGAAATATTTAAAGAAATTGTTGATAAATTTGTAGAAGAAATAAAAGATAAGAAAGTAGAATACATTGTGGGAGCAGAAGCAAGAGGATTTATCATAGGAGCAGCAGTAGCAAGTAAATTAG
>CAMLUB010000015.1 GCA_946486515.1 uncultured Clostridium sp. | reverse complement strand
AAAAATCTGTTATGATGATAACAGAATATATGAAATTAACACCAGAAGAAAAATACGCTATTCGTTGGCATATGGGATATACAGAACCAAAAGAATTATATAATGCAATAGGAGCTTCTTACACAAAATATCCAATAGCATTATTAACACATGAAGCAGATTTAGAAGCTACTTATTTCTATGATACATAAAAGTTGAAAAAAGTTGCCAAAGGGGACGTGTTAAAATGGCAACTTTTAATAAAGAATAAAAAAATTATAAAAAAATAAGAAAGTTGCCATTTTAACACGTCCCCTTTGGCAACTTAAAGGAAGGAAAGTAAAATGTTAGCATATATAAAAGGAACTTTAGAAATGAAAATGACAGAATATGTTGTGATTGATGTAGGGGGATTAGGATACAAAGTATTTATGTCAGGAACAGCCATAGATAAACTAGGAGAAATAGGAAAACAAGTAAAAGTATATACGTATTATAGAGTTAGAGAAGATGATATAAGTATATTTGGATTTAATACAAATGAAGAATTAAGAATGTTTGAATTATTATTATCAGTAAGTGGAGTTGGTGCTAAAACAGCATTAGCGATGCTTGCGGTATGTACACCATCAGAATTTGTTTTAGCAATTGTATCAGAAGATGTAAATGTTTTAACATCAATCCCAGGCATAGGTCCAAAATCTGCGAAAAGAATTATTTTAGAATTAAAAGATAAGATAAAGAAAGAACAACAAATTCAAGAATTAACAAATGCAACTTCTACAAATACGAGTACAAATGTTGAAACAAATATAAAAGTAAAACAAATGATAGAAAATGATAATAAAATTCAAGAAGCAATTGCAGCTTTGCAAGTTTTAGGATATAACAAAAAAGAAATTGAAAAGGCATTTGTAAAAATTAACAAAATAGATTTAACAACAGAAGATTTGATAAAAAAAGGATTATCTATTTTATCAAATTAAATGTTCATTTTATAAAAAAGCAAAAAATTTCTGCAGAGGTATTTTAAAGAGCTTAAAAATATAGAAGAAAGAAGAATGATAGAAAAAAAGTATGATAAAAAATAGAGGGAAGATAAAAAGAAGAAAGAGGAAAAAAAGATGAACTATAATGAGCCATTAGCATTTAGAATGAGACCTAGAACTTTAGAAGAATATGTTGGGCAAGAACATGTTTTAGGAAAAGATAAAATATTGTATAGAACCATAAAAGCAGATAGACTATCTAGTATTATTTTGTTTGGACCTCCTGGATGTGGGAAAACATCATTGGCAAGAGTGATTAGTGAAACCACAAAATATAAATTTTATAAAATGAATGCTGTTACTTCAGGAGTAGCGGATATTAAGCGAGTCATAGAAGAAACAAAAAATTTTATGATAAATCCAATTGGAAAAAGTATATTGTTTATAGATGAAATTCATAGATTTAATAAATTGCAACAAGATGCATTACTTCCTTATGTGGAAAATGGAACCGTGATTCTAATTGGAGCAACGACAGAAAATCCATATTTTGAAGTCAATAAAGCTCTAATTTCTAGATCTATGGTTATTAAATTAGAACCATTAACAATAGAAAATATTTTTACAATTTTAAAAAATGCATTGACAAGGGAAGATGGATTAGGGGAATATCAAATCAAAGTGGAAGATGAGACTTTAAAAAAATTAGCCATGATTGCTAATGGTGATGTAAGAACTGCATTAAATGGATTAGAAGTAGCAGTGTTAACAACCAATATGGATACAGATGGATATATTCATATTACAGATGAAATTATAAAAAATAGTGTGCAAGACAGAAAAGCTATATTTGATAAAAATGGCGAATCACATTATGACAATATAAGTGCATTTATAAAATCTATGAGAGGTTCAGATCCAGATGCAGTTGTATTTTATTTAGCAAGAGCTTTAAATGGGGGAGAAGATCCAATGTTTTTAGCAAGAAGAATTGTCATTTGTGCATCAGAAGATGTAGGATTAGCAAATCCACAAGCATTAGTAATTGCAAATTCAGCTATGCAAGCTGTTCATATGGTAGGAATGCCTGAAGCAAGAATTATTTTATCAGAAGCAGCCATATATGTGGCATTATCTAAAAAATCAAATGCTAGCTATTTAGCAATCAATAAAGCTTTAGAAGATGTAAAAAATAAAGAAACAGGAGAAGTTCCAATGCATTTAAGAAATGCACCAATTGAAGATATGAAAAATTTAGGATATAGTAATGGATATTTATACCCACATGATTTTCCTGGACACTATGTAGAACAACAATATTTACCAGATGAAATGCTAGGAACAAAATATTATATAAAAGACGAAAATATTGATTTATAAGAATAAAATAGAAAATTTATATCATAAAGATGACGTTTAACAAAAAAATGTCATCTTTATATATTTTTTATAATATCAAAATAAAGAATTACAGATAAAAATATAAGAGTTGGAGAATAATGTAAAAAGATGGAATTTGTAAAAAAGTGAAATAAGCATGCATAAAAATAAAAAAATTGCAAAAAATAGATAATATGAAAAATGTAGTAAAAAAAATCATCATAGGAATCTTAGCTGGAATTGTCAGTGGATTGTTTTCAACAGGAGGAGGGATGATTGTTGTACCAGCTTTTATTTACTTATTGAATATGGAAGACAAAAAAGCCAGAGGTACTTCTATATTTTGTATATTGCCAATGGTGATTACTAGTGGATTTTTTTATTATAAAAGTAATTATATAGATTGGAACATTTCTTTACTTTGTGCAATTGGTGGAATTATAGGAGGGTATATTGGTGCAAAATTATTAAAAAAAATACCAATTCCATATTTAAAAATAATTTTTACTATTTTTTTAATATATGCATCCTATAAAATGATTTTTTATTAAGAGGAAATTATGATAGAAATTTTGATAGGAATATTATCAGGAGTGATTAGTGGAACAGGAATGGGAGGAGGAACCATTTTAATTTTTCTCCTTGTATATATGTTAGGGATAGAGCAACATATTGCACAAGCTACAAATTTAATTTTTTTTATTCCTACATCTATTATTGCCATTATTATAAATATAAAAAACAACAATATTGCTTTGCAAAGTGCTGTACTCATTTCGATATTTGGTATATTGGGGGCGATTATTGGTGCTAATATATCTATAATGATTGATGTAAATCTTTTAAGAAAATGTTTTGGGATATTTTTGCTAATTATTGCTATTCATGAAATTTATACTATTATAAAATGGTATAAAAAAACAAAAAATGCGTAATACTAATAAAATGAAAATTAAAATAAAATTTTAGAGAGGATGATGGATATGAAATTTGTAAAAGGCGTTGTGATTGGAGGATTATTAGTAACAGGAGCAGCTATGATGTATACAGAAATGGGAAAAAATACAAAAAGAAAAATGATGAAAAAAGGAAAACAGATGGTAAGAAAAATAGGAATTGTTTAATAGAAATGTATTTTAATATAAACTCCAACTTAATACAGAAATATTAAGTTGGAGTTTATGCTATTCTGAGAGAGAAAAAATAAAACAAGTAATTATTTTCAACTAAATTTTAATTTTGCATTACTTATATTATTCATATTTTACTATTAACAGTGTTCTTTTTCTGGACAATCTGTTTTTTTATCATCATCTTTTTTGTGTTCGCATTTATCACATGCTAAAAAACAATCGCATTTTTCGTGTTTATCTCCTTTTAAACATGTTCCTTCATGATGACATTTTGCACATATTTTGATTTTTTTGGTATCATTTACCCAGATCTGAATAGCATATTGTTTTCCTGGGCATAAAGGACCAAATACGAACTCGCCCTCGCAATCGGTAAACGTATGCCCAATTGGTCTACGTTCTTCTTTATCACAATCATAAACAATTTCAACTAATTTTACAACAGCATCTGCAACAGGTTCTTTAAAACAATTTTTAACAACTCCATAAATGACATCTCTATTGTCTTCAGGTAAAGTAATGTCTAAATCAAATTGTTTTCCACCAGAAATAACACCATCAATATCTAAAATTTGACATGGCTTTTTATTATTTTCCATAAAAAATCACCCTTTCTAAAACAACTTAAGTTGCTTTATATATCATATGAAGAATAATGTCGAAAGTGAAAAAATTACAAAAAAAGTTTACAACAGATTTTTTTATGATATAATATAAAAGAAAAATTAAACATAGGGGGAACGAAAGATGGGAAAAAAACAAGGAAAAAAAAGAGAACCAATCAAGAAAATAATTGCTAAAATTTTAGCGGCAGTAGGAATTACTATAGGAGGTGTTGCATTATTAAATTCGGGAAAAGGAAATGATACAAAACCAATAGAACAAACTGAACGAGACAATGATGAGCAAGGAAATACAAATTCTAAAACAGATAGAGAAATATATTTAGATGAACTTCGAGAAGGTATAAAGGACTATTCTAATCAATCAGAAGAACAGCAGAATACGGATACGGTCATAGATGAAATTATAGAAACATATAACAACAATTTATTAGAACAAGCTGAAATTGATAAAGAAGATGTAGGCATTATACTACAATCTCATTTAGGAAATGGTCATATTATACAAACGACTTCAGAAAATGGAGATATATCTTATATAGAAAATGCGTTGAAAGATGAATTAGCAGAAGGACAAGAATGGATTAGCGGAGAAGACACTAAAGATATTTATATATTAGTAGATACGAAGCATAATAATACGATGGCAGGTATTGGAAAAATTGATGATGAAATTTCTGAGATAGATGTAGAGTTTGTAAGATTAGATGAAGATTATACAAAGAATGATGAAACTTATGTGGGATTACCAGAAAATGTTGATATGGACAAAGCTTACCAAGATTTTTCAAGATATTATCAAGAAAGAATTCAACAACAAGAAGAAAATCAAAAAAAAGAAATAGAAGATGATGGACTTGAATTCTAAAAATACTAATCAAATGATTTTATGCAAGGGTTACAGAAAAAAATAATATAGAATAAAAAATAACAGAAGAGTATAAAAAATCCACTCTTTGCAAACAATATGTGTAAAACATATTTGCAAGGAGTGGAATTTTTTTGAAAACAAATAAAATATTAAAAATTGATGGAACCATATTAGACAAAAAGCAATTAGAAAACCATCTACAAAAAATTGCATCAAACCATAATTTAATGAATAAACCATCAAAAGAAACTTATCCAATTCCTCAATTGATCGAAAATTATGAAACTATTAAGATGGTATATAATTTATTGAATGAACATGTAAAAATAGGAATGGCAACACATCCAGCAGGTGAGTGGTTGTTAGATAATTTTTATATCATAGAAAAAACGGTAAAACAAATTCAAAAAGAATTAACATTAAAAAAATATATGAATTTTCTAGGAATTGGGAATGGAAAATATAAAGGATTTGCCAGAATATATGTATTAGCTGCAGAAATTGTAGCATATACAGATAATAAAATCCAAAAAGAGGACTTAGAAGATTATCTGTCAAGTTATCAAGAAAAAAAGACATTAAGTATGGAAGAAATATGGAATATTGGTTTGTTTCTTCAAATAGCTATTATTGAAAATATTCGAGAAATTTGTGAAAAAATATATAGTAGTCAAATACAAAAAATGAAAGCAGAAAATATCGTACAAAAATTAATTGAAATACCTAAAGAAAATAAAGAAAGTCATATATATCATTTGAAGAATATCAAAAAAGATATGTTACATGATGTCAAATATCCATTTATTGAATATATGTCATGTATCCTAAAACGATATGGAAAAAAAGGATATCGTTATTTAAAAGTATTAGATGAAATTGTAGAAATGACAGGCACAACTGTACAAGAAGTGATTAAAAAAGAACATTTTGATATTGCTGTTAAAAAAGTTTCAATTGGAAATAGTATTACAAGTATAAAGACTATTCAAAGAATTAATTTCTTAGAAATTTTTGAAAAAATAAATGGGGTAGAAGAAATCTTAAAACAAGATCCAGCAGATGTATATTCTAAAATGGATAATCCGACAAAAGAAAGTTATAGAAATACCATTAAAGAAATATCGAAAAAAACAAAAATATCAGAAATCTATATAGCTAAAAAGATTTTACAACTAGCAAAAGAGAATAAAGAAGAGGAAAGAAAAGCACATATAGGATATTACCTAATTGATAAAGGAATTAAAAAGGTTTATGAAGAATTACAGTGTAAAGTGCCAAAGCATATGCAAGGAAAAACCAAACAAAAACTATATATTGCAACAAATATCATTTTATCAATTGTATTATCTCTTATATTTAGTAGCATTTTAAATCTATATACAAAAAATATAGGAATATATTTTTTGAGTTTTCTTATTTTATTCATTCCATCATCAGAAGTGGTAACACAAGTAATACAATATATTTTAAGTAAAATTGTGAAACCAAAACCAATTCCCAAAATAGATTTTTCAAAAGGAATTAATGAAGAACATGCATGTATGGTAGTTATTCCAACTGTTTTGAAAAACAAAGAGAAAGTAAAAGAACTCATGCATAAATTAGAAGTGTATTATATTGCTAATCAATCCGATAATCTATATTTTACTTTATTAGGTGATTGCTCAGAAAGTAGTATAAAAGAAGAAACATTCGATAATGAAGTTATAGAAACAGGAATGACATTAGCCGAAAGCTTAAATGAGAAATATGCAAAAGAAAATGAATTTCCAATTTTTCATTTTATTTATAGAAAAAGAGAATGGAATGAAAAAGAAAATTGCTATATAGGATGGGAAAGAAAAAGAGGAATGCTGACACAATTTAATGAATATCTGTTAGGAAATGAAAAAAATGTATTTCGTGCCAATACCATAGAAGAATACACATATTGTATTCCAAAAATACAATATGTGATAACCTTAGATGCAGACACTGATTTGATTTTAAATTCTGCCTTTGAATTGGTAGGTGCAATGGCACATATCTTGAATAAACCAGTGATGGACGAAGAAAAAAATATTGTCATAGAAGGGCATGGAATCATTCAGCCAAGAATAGGAATAAATTTAGATATTTCCTATAAAACCATATTTACACAAATATTTGCAGGAGCAGGTGGAATTGATTCTTATACAAATGCGATTTCTGATTTATATCAAGATAACTTTGGAGAAGGGATTTTTACAGGAAAAGGAATTTATGATGTAAAGGTATTTTCAAAAGTATTAAAAAATGCGATACCAGAAAATACTGTATTAAGTCATGATTTATTAGAAGGATGTTATTTACGTTGTGGGTTAGCAACAGATATTATGCTAATGGATGGATATCCTTGCAAATATAATAGTTTTATGAACCGATTATCTAGATGGATAAGAGGAGATTGGCAAATTATTAGTTGGTTAAAAGGAAAAGTAAATAGCAAAATAGGAAACATACAAAACCCCTTAAATTCTCTTTCAAAATATAAAATCTTTGATAATTTAAGAAGAAGTTTAATAGAAATAGCGGTTATCTTTTCCCTAATTTTGTTTGTTATAGTAGGAAAACAATATCATTTTGAAACATATCCATTCATGGTGATAAGTCTCATAGCAGTAGTCATGCCTTATATATTAGAAATTTTTAATACCATGTTAGTAAAAAAGGAAGGGGAGCATAAGCAAAAAAATTTTTCTCCTAGGATATCAGGATATAAAGGAATTATATTCAGAATATTAATAACGATAGGCGTATTACCATATAAAGCATATATTTCCTTTATAGCGATCATAAAAACTTTGTATCGAAAATGGGTGAGCCATAAAAAATTATTAGAATGGATGACATCAGAAGAAGCAGAAAAACATGCGAAAAATGATGTGTTGTCATATATAAGACAAATGTGGTTTAATATTTCTTTGGGAATTTTGAGTCTAGGGCTTGCATTGACCAACAAAGGACTTGGGAATTTTATCATTCAGACTATATTAGGTATTTTATGGATAATGATACCTTTTATCATGTGGTATATTAGTAAAGAGAAAAAAGATGTAAAAGCTGTTGAAACATTAAATCAAACAGAATTAGACTATGTCTTAGAAATCGGAAAAAAAACATGGGAATTTTTTAAACAATATATTAATAAAGAAAATAATTATCTAATGCCAGATAATTATCAAGAGGATAGAAAACAAAAAGTTGTAGCAAGAACATCTTCCACTAATATTGGCTTATCCATTTTGGCGATTGTTTCAAGTTATGACTTGCAATATGAAAATTTACCAGATACAATTGATTTATTGCATAAAGTATTAACATCAGTAGATGGTTTGCAAAAATGGAATGGACATTTATATAATTGGTATGACACCAAAACAAAAGAACTATTAAGACCAAGATATATATCAACAGTGGATAGTGGTAATTTTATTGGATATTTGTATGTAACAAAAGCCTTTTTAGAAGAAATACAAGAAAGGTTGCAAAATCAAGATAACTTGCATTTTGAACAAAGTATAGGATATAAGAAAAATAGAGTAGAATATGATACAATATCTGAAGGAAACACATTATCAAAAGAACAAAGGAATAAGGTAATAGAAACAAAAAGAACAATAGATATTACAAATGAAGAAGAAAAGGTAAAAATACAAAATCAAATACAAGAAATGTTAGAAATCATAAAAAGAATCATTAAGCAAACAGACTTTACTTATTTATATAGTCAAGAACATCAAATATTTTCAATCGGATACAATATTGAGGAAAACAAACTAACAGACTCGTATTATGATTTGCTGGCAACAGAGGCAAGACAAGCAAGTTTAGTTGCTATTGCGAAAAAAGATATTCCATCAAAACATTGGAATCATTTAAGTAGAACATTAACGGTTTTAGGAAAATATAAAGGATTGATTTCTTGGTCAGGAACGGCATTTGAATATTTAATGCCAAATATCAATATTCCCAAATATAAAGGGAGCTTATTAGATGAATCTTGTAAATTTATGATAATGAGTCAAATAAAATATGCAGAAGAATTACACTTACCATTTGGTGTTTCAGAAGCTGCATTTAATTTAAAAGATTTACAATCTAATTATCAATATAAAGCATTTGGAATTCCATGGCTTGGATTAAAAAGAGGACTAGCAGATGAAATGGTAATATCTTCTTATGGTAGTATGTTAGCTATTACAGACATTCCTAAAGAAGTCGTTAAGAATTTAAAAGTATTAGAGCAATATGGTATGTATAACAAATATGGATTTTATGAATCTTTAGATTTTACACCAGAAAGAGTTGGTAAAGGAAAAAAAGCGGAAGTAGTTAAAACATATATGGCACATCATCAAGGATTAATTTTATTATCAATCAATAACTTAATCAATCAACTAATCTTGCAAAAACGATTTACGAAAAATCCAGAAATCCAAGCAGTTACGATTTTACTTCAAGAAACAATGCCAGAAAAAGCAATTATCACAAAAGAAGATAAAGAAAAAGTAGAAAAATTAAAATATAAAGATTATGAAGACTATAGTGTACGAACATATACCAAAATAGATGAAAGATTGATTACAGGAAATATTATTTCTAATGAAAATTATATGATAGCAATGAATCAAAAAGGAGAAGGGGTTAGTAAGTATAAAAATATTTATGTCAATCATTTTAAACGTACAGATGATGATACACAAGGAATAATATTTTATATAAAAAGTATCAAAAATAAACAAATGATTAGTTCTAGTTATTTACAAAATATAAAAAATGAAAATCAATATCAAATTCGATTTATGCCAGATAAGGATGAACAAGAGATAATAAGCGGAAATATAAAAGCAACGATAAAAACAACAGTTGCATCAAATGAACCAGTAGAATTGAGAAGAATCCTATTAGAAAACTTAGGAAATGAAGAAGAAATCGTAGAATTAACAGGGTATTTTGAACCAATCTTAACACCAAATGAGCAATATTATGCCCATCCAGCTTTTAACAATTTATTCTTAGTGTATGGGTATGATGAAAAAAATGAAGCTTTAATGGTAAAAAGGAAGAAAAGAGATTTAGGAGGAAAGGAAGTCTATTTAGCAACGACATTGCATGCAAGTAGAGAAGATAGAATTGGTGATTTAGAATATGAAATAGAAGAAGAAAAATTTATAGGGAGAGGAAATTTAAAAATACCCCAAATGGTAAAAGATTCATTGCCATTTTCTAAAAGAATAGGATTTGTAACAGAACCAGTAGTAGCTATGAAAAGAACCATTAAAATAAAGAGCCAGGAAAAAGTCGTAATTGATTTTATATTATCTGTAGAAGAAGAAAAAGAACAAGCCATTCAAAACTTGGAAAAATATACTTCATTTGAAAATGTAAAAAATGAATTTGAATTGTCAAAAGCAAGGGTAGAGGCAGAAACACGATATTTAAATATGAAAGGAAAAGACATTGAAATTTATCAAAAGATGTTATCCTATATTGTGTTTGATGATTTTATAAAAAGTGTAGAAAAAGAAAAAATTAATCAAACACCAAATTATAAGCAAAGCGATTTGTGGAAATATGGAATATCAGGTGACTTACCAATTGTCTTGGTAAAGATGAAAAATGCAAATGATGTACAAGGCTTAAAAGAAGTATTAAAAGCTTATGAATATTTTAGAACAAAAAATGTAGAAACAGAAATTGTCATCATAGATGAAGAAAAATACAGCTATGAAAATTATGTAAGAGAAGAAATTGATTCTACTATATTAAACCAACATATGGGATATTTAAAAAATATAAAGGGTGGCATTTTTATTTTAAATGAAGAGGAAATGGATAAAAAAGATATTACATTTCTAGAATTTATATCTGTTATCACGATTGACTGTGCAAAGGGAAATCTAGAAAATAACCTAAAAGAAATAGAAGAAACCTATCTAGAAAACTATAAGGAAATTAGTGAAGAAGAAAATATCAAGCAATTTGTTGAAGAAACTACTGAAGATATCGATATCTTAAAAGATACAGAAAATTTAAAATACTATAATGAATATGGGGCTTTTTCAGAAGATGGAAAAGAGTATTGGATATGTGTTAATAAAGAAAAAAGATTACCAACTGTATGGTCACACATTATGGCAAATGAAAAATTTGGAACCATTGTTACAGAAAATATGGGAGGATATAGTTGGTATAAAAATAGCAGATTAAATCGCTTGACTAGTTGGAATAATCATCCAAGTTCTGATATTCCATCAGAAATTATCTATGTAAAAGATATGGATACAAAAGAAAGTTGGTCTTTAGGATTAAATCCAATGCCAGATAATCGAAATTATAATATCATCTATGGGTTTGGATATTGTAAATATATCCATAGCAATCTAGGAATGGAACAAGAATTAGAAATTTTTGTTCCTAAAGAAGATAGTTGTAAAGTAGGAATTTTAAAACTAAGTAATAAAACTCCAAATCGAAAACACTTAAAATTATATTATTATATCAAACCAGTGATGGGAGAAGATGAATTTAAAACATCTGGTAATATTAGTATCAAATTTGATAGAAACAGTAACACATTAACAGCAAACAATTTATACGCTAGTGAAATAGACAATACAAAATTATATATATCATCTAGTGAGAAAATAAAAACTTATACAGGAGATAAAAAATTTTTCTTAGGAAAAAACGGATTAACTAATCCAGATGGTATCAAGAAACTTAGATTAAATAATAGTAATGCAATTGGTAGAGATACCTGTATCGTATTGGAAGTTGAAGTAGACATTGAAAGCTTTTCAAATAAAGAAATTTCTTTTGTACTAGGGGCAGAAGAAAACAATATTGATTGTAAAAATATGTCATACAAATATAGTAAATTACAAAATTGTAGGCAAGAATTAGAGCGTGTCAAAAATCATTGGAAAGACTTATTAGGAAAACTTCAAGTATATACCCCATTAGAATCAACCAATATTTTGTTAAATGGTTGGTGTATTTATCAGACATTAGAAAGTAGGCTTTTAGGAAGAAGTGGATATTATCAATCAGGAGGTGCTTTTGGTTTTAGAGACCAATTACAAGATACAATAGCCTTAAAATATATTTCACCAGAAATTTTAAAACAGCAAATTATCAAACATAGTAAACATCAATTTGAAGAAGGAGATGTAGAACATTGGTGGCATGAAGAAACGGGGAGAGGAATTCGAACTAGATTTTCAGATGATTTACTATGGTTACCATATCTTGTGTTACAATATATTCACTTTACAGGAGATACTAGTATTTTAGAAATGGAAATACCATATTTAAAAGGTGCAATCTTAGAAGAAGATGTAGATGAAAGATATGATCAATATCCATTAAGTGAGAATCAAGAAAGTATTTATTTACATTGTATCAGAGCAATCGAAAAGAGTTTCAATTTTGGAGAAAATGGATTACCGAAAATTGGGAGTGGAGATTGGAACGATGGATTTAGTACAGTGGGGAATAAAGGTAGAGGAGAAAGTGTATGGCTAGGATTTTTCTTATACAACATTTTAGATGAATTTATTCCTATATGTGAAATGATGGAATCAAAAAAAGAACAACGTTTACCAGAAAGTCTTAAGCTAAAGGAAAATCATCAAGAATTTAATTTTGTAAATAAAGAAAAAGAGATAGAAAGAAAAGGGCAAATTAACAGTATACACAAAGAAAAAATAGAAAATGGAGATAAATATAACGAAACAGATGATGAAAGAGAGGAGAAAAGCCGAGTGGAAAAATGGAAAGAAATCAAAATACAATTGAAAAAAGCATTAAATACAAATGGTTGGGATGGCAGATGGTATAAAAGAGCATTTATGGATGATGGAAATGTATTAGGGAGTATGGAAAATGATGAATGTAGAATTGATAGTATTGCACAAAGTTGGAGTGTGATATCAAAAGCAGGAGATAATGATAAAAAATATATTTCAATGGAAAGTTTAGAAAATCATCTAGTGGATAAAGAAAATGGTATTATAAAACTATTAGATCCGCCATTTGAAAAAGGACATTTAGAACCAGGATATATCAAAGCTTACTTACCAGGTGTGAGAGAAAATGGGGGACAATATACCCATGTGTGTTGTTGTTAATGCCAGTTTTTGAAAAATATTGATACTCTTAAAATTTGTATATCAAAATACTTAAAAAATGTATATTGATATAGAAGAATACATATTGAATGAATTTATAAAATTTTGATAACATTTGACAAATGGATAAAAAAATGCTAAAATATTACTAGAATATGAATAAAATATAAAAATAATCATAAAATAGTAATAAAGAGGTGAGAAAAATGAATTGCTATAATATGGTGTTAGAATATATAAATAAGAATGAAAAAGGAATACCAATTTTTATTGAAGAAATCAAAGAATACATTATTAAATTCTATAATGAAAAAGACAAAGAAAAAGTTTTCAATAATGTTAAAGCAATTTTAAATAGAATGAATAAAGAAGGCATAATAGAAACAGCATATAAAGGAATTTATTATATTCCTAATGAAAACATATTTGGAAAGATGTTGTTAGGAAATAGAAAAATCATTCAATATAAATATATAATGGACAAAGATGGAAATATTAAAGGATATGTCACTGGAGCAAAGCTTTTTAATGAGGCACATTTAACTACACAAGTTCCAAACATTATAGACATTGCAACAAATGAATGTAAGAACTTTAATAAATATGAAAACAAGAACTTAAATGTTATAATTAGAAAACCAAAAATAGAGATAAACAATGAGAATTATAAGTATTTGCAGTTATTTGACTTAATAGAGAATAAAGACAATATAGGAATTGAAGTAGATAATCCAGATGAAATAATTTATAATTTCATTGAAGAGAATGATTTAGATTTTGAAAAGATAATTAAATATGCTATGGATACAAAAAGTAGAACAGTCATAAACAAAATACTTGTCCTAGCAAGATAGGAGATGAAAATGAATTTACATTTAAACAAAGAACTATTTAGAGAGTTTATAGATAACTTAAATACAAGAACTGGTATTGATTCTGATATTATTGAAAAAGATTATTATGTATGTACAATATTGAAAGAATTATCAAAAAATCAAGATGAGTTGCAGGCATACTTTAAAGGTGGAACAGCAGTTTATAAAATATTAGATACAATGAATAGATTTTCAGAAGATATAGACTTAACAGTAAAAGTTCTTCCTGAACAATCAAATACCAAAAATAAAAATAGACTAAAAGAGTCAGCTCTAGGTTATAAAATTGAAGGACTAAAATTATCAAAAGAAGAGTGTATTGATAATAAAGGCAGTGTTACAGGAATATACAGATACAATTCTATTTATGATACTAGCAAAGATCCACTACATAGAGCAGGAATTATACAAGTAGAAGCAACATCTTTTACTGTTAGTGAGCCATATAAAAGATATAATATTGAGCCACTTATATATAAACTAGCCAATGAAAATGAAAGAAAAATATTAAAAGAGCAATTTGGAATATCAAATTTTGATATAAACATTATTAAGCTAGAAAGAATGTTTATAGATAAAGTTTTTGCAGCAGAGTTTTATTATATTAGAAATATGTATAAAGATACATCAAAGCATTTATATGATATTACAATACTAGCAAAAACAAAAGAAATCAAAGAATTGTTACAAAATAAAGAAGAATTAAAACAGTTAATTTCATATAAAAGACAAGAAGAAAGCATTAGAAAAGGTGGAATTGATGCTAATATAAAAATAAAAGATTTTACATATTTGAACCAAGACTTTAATGAGGAATTATTAAAGGAATTTGAAAATATGCAAAACAAATATGTATTAAATGATAAATACAAAATAGAAATCAGTGAAGTAAAGAATACTTTAAATGAAATAATAAACAATAAAAATATTGTATAGACGAAATAAAAGAAGGAGATGTATATGAATTATAATTTTTGGGGATTAGATATAACAATGTGTTTTGGAAAAGATTGTCCAATAAAAAATGATTGTATAAGATATGTAGCAAAACCAGAAAAATATCAAAGCTATTTTGAGGAAAGTCCATATAATGATGGAAAATGTACTTGTTATAGGGATTATAGAGAATATGATGAAAAATATATAAAAGAAAATTTTTTGAAATGTAGATAGAAGAGGAGCAAATAATATGGAAATAAATGAAATAGTGGAAAAATTAAAATATTACACAGAAGATTTACCAAAAGAGGCATTAAAAGAAGCAATTAAACATAAAGAAGAAATAACACCAAAATTACTAGAACTGTTAGAATATACAAAGAATAATCTTGAAAAAATTTATTATGAAGAAGATGATTTTTTTGGCTATACTTATGCTATATTTTTACTTGCAGAATTTAAAGAAACAAGAGCTTTTCCATATTTAATAGATTTAATAAATAGAGATAAAGAAGAAAATGAAGATATAGTTGATTATATTATAGGAGATGACTATCCTGAATATTTACCAAGACTTCTAGCAAGTACATACAATGGAGATGACAAAGCATTATTTGATATAATTGAAAATACTGATTTAAATGAATTTGTAAGAAGTAGTGTACTTCAAACTTTTGCAATTTTATATCTTAATGGTATAAAAGATAGAGATTTTATTGTAACTTATTTTAAGAAATTACTAGATGATAAAAAAGAGGAAGATAACTCATATTTGTATGAAGAAATTTTTGTAGAAACAGAACATTTAAGATTAATTGAATTAGATGGTATTATAGATAAGACATTTAATCTTATAGAAGACAAAGAGGAAATACAAGAATTAAAAGATGTATTCGCAAATAAAAATTATAAAATAAATAGAAATATATATCCATTCAAACCTTGTTATGAATACATATATGATACAATAGGAATAATGGAAGAGTGGCAATGCTTTAGATATAGAGAAGATGAAGAATATGAACAGTCTGATGATAATAAAGTTTGTGAATATATAATATTCAATAGGGCAAATAATATAGAAAATAACCATGATTTAGGAAGAAATGATTTATGCTATTGCGGAAGCGGTAAGAAATATAAAAAATGTTGCATGAATAAGGATAAATCTAAAGATATTGAAAAATTAGATTTTATAGATCATTGCATATCTAAAGCTGAATGGTATTTAAAAAGAAAAGAAATGAAAAAAGGACAGGCTCTATATAAAATGGCTTGGTTTGATGTTAAAGATATATGTAAAGAAAATAACATTAAGAGTATAAGTGAATATGATGAAAAATATGAAGGATATGATAGTTTGTTAAATTGGCTTCAAGATTATGACAACTTATTGGAAATGTGCGATGAAGAAGATAAATTATATGAAAGACTTGAATTATGGGATAGCGTGGAAGAAATATTTGATTTAAGCAATGAGATTAATTTGTATTGGAAAGAAAGAACTATTAGAGAAAAGGCAAATACAGAATTTAGATTAGGTAATGAGGAAAAAGCAACTAAAATAATTGAAGAATATTTAAATGAAAAAGAAAATTGGGTATGGGGATATATTGAAATGGCAGATTGGTATGACAATAAGAGAGATGAAGAACACTATAACTTAGAAAAAGCCAAAAATATTCTTTTAAAAACAGAACAAATTAAAGATATAGAAGATATGGATGCAGTATACGAAAGATTAGAAAGTATATATGATAAATTAGGAGATAAGGAAAAATCAAAGGAATATGATAAAAAATGGAATGAATATATGCATAGAAAATAAGTTGAAAAGGAGTAAAATATGGTTACATTATCTAAAATAATAGATGGATTAGAAATGGTAGATGATATTGTTGATTGTTATTACAATTCAGAAAAAGATGAAATATTTTTATCAAATATAGGAGAAGATGGAGATTTAACAGAAGATGAAATTGAAGAATTATTTGAAGAATCAATAATACTTCCTACACAATATGAAATAAATGAATATCAAATGATGATTGATTTTATAGAAACAGTAGAATCCCCAGAAATAAATAATAATCTACAACGACTAATACAAGGTAAAGGTGCATTTAGGAGATTCAAAGATTATTGTGCAGAAATGAATATAATTCAAGAGTGGTATGATTTTAGAGATAAAAAATATAAAGAAATAGCAATTTACTGGTGCAAACAAAATGAATTGGAATATAAGTAAATATTAAAATGTGAAACAAAATTATATAAAAACAATAAAAAGTCTCACATTTGAGATAAACCTTAAGAGAAAAATCTTAGGGTTTATTTTTTTGCCTTAAATTTATATTAAAAGTAAATAAAAAAGCCACAGAATTGATTATAAGAAGAATAAAAAATAGAAGAAAGG
>CAMLUB010000014.1 GCA_946486515.1 uncultured Clostridium sp. | reverse complement strand
GAAATTCACAACCATTAATGAAAGTAGAAAAAATACCACAAGAATTTGATTTAGCTTTAAGGAAATATATAACAGAAATCAATGGAGAACCTGTTACCAATACGAGAGTACCAGTCATAGATGAAAGTACATTAGAAAATGGAACAACAGCTACATATCAGCATAGAAAAGATCCAGTAATGGTAGAAAATGGAGATAAGGTGACATATCATATCACCATCTATAATGAAGGCGAAGTAGACGGAAGAGCTACACAAATTATAGATCAACTACCAAGTGGATTAACATATTCACAAATCATAACAGAAGGATTTACAGCACAATATGATGAAGAGACAAACAGAGTAACTATCACCAGAGAAGAAAGTAATACAGAAAATTTAACAGCATATCAACAAGGACAATTAGATTCAGAAACAATAGAGATTGAATGTATAGTAGATGCAAGTGAAAATGGAAAAATATTAACAAATGTTGCATGGATAGCAGAAGAAATAGATGAATATGGAAATGTTATTGATGAAGTAGGAGAAGATAGAGATTCAGAGCCAGGAACAACACCAGATGTCAATAAAGATAACATGGAAGATTATCGAGGAAATACAGAAAACAAAGATGATTTAGGAGATTCAGATTATTTCTATGAAGGAGAGCAAGATGATGATGATTTTGAAAAAGTAGTTGTTAATGTTCCAGAAGAAAAAGAATTTGACTTAAAATTAATTAAAAGAATTACTGGAGTAAATGGAGAAAACATTCCAGAAAGATTATTAGGTGTTGATATTACAAACTTAGCGAATGGAACACAAACAACAGCAGATTATCAAATGAATAAAGAACCAGTTTCAGTACAAACAGGAGATTTAATCACTTATACATTTAGAATTTACAATGAGGGAGAAATAGATGGTTATGCAGAAGAAATTACTGAAGATATTCCAAAAGGTTTAGAATTTCTTGGTGCAGAAGTAGATTCTAATATGAATCCAATTACAGATGAAGAAGAATTAGCTGCAGTAGAATTTAATACATCAATGGGATGGACTTATGTGGAAGGTGATACAACCAAAATTAAAACAGATTATTTAGGAAGAGGAAAAGGAGAAGAAATTACAACACCAGGAGCCAATTTAATAAAAGCATTTGATCCAAACAGTCCTTATTCTGATACAGAAACAGAAAAAAATCCAGACTATAAAGAAATAGCTGTTATCTTTAAAGTAGTAACAGATGATCCAAGTATTGGAATTATTAGAAATGAAGCAGCTATCACAGAAGATGCCGATAGTGAAGGAAACCCAGTAGATGATAGAGATTCAAAACCAGAAGAATGGGTAAAATATGAAGATGATGAAGATTATGATAATGTGATTATCCAAGACTTTGACTTAGCATTAAGAAAATTTATCACAAAAGTAAATGAAGAAGAAGTTACAACAAGAATACCAGAAGTAAGTTATCAAAGAGAAGAGGAAAAAATCACATACAATCATACAAAAGAACCAGTAGAAGTTGTAACAGGAAATGTAGTTGAATATACGATTAGAGTATATAATGAAGGAGATATTGCAGGTTATGCAGAAGAAGTAGCAGATGATATACCAGATGGATTAAAGTTTTTACCAGAAAATGCAACAAACATAGAGTATAGATGGGTTATGTATGATGCAGAAGGAAATGTAACAGACAACGTAGAAGAAGCAGTAGAAATCAGAACAGATTACTTATCAAAAGAACAAGGAGAAACTAGACTAAATGAGGAAGAAACAACAGTAGGAGATACAACGCAAGATATACAAGAAGGAACTACAGAAGAAAATGGAGAAGAAACAGAAAATCCAAACTTATTACAAGCATTTAACCCAGAAGAAGCCATTGGAGAAGGAAATCCAGACTATAGAGATATCAAAGTAGCTTTTGAAGTAGTAGAACCAAATGAATCAGATAGAATTATTGTCAATTCAGCACAAATTACAGATGATAGTGATGAGGATGGAAATCCAGTAGAAGATATAGATTCTATACCAGATGAATGGAACGAAGGAGAAGATGACCAAGATAAAGAATATATTAAATTGACCTATTTTGATTTAGCATTAAGAAAATGGGTAACAGAAGCAATTGTGATAGAAGATGGAAAAGAAACAATAACTCAAACAGGACATACAGCAGAGATGGATCCAGAGCCAGTTGTAAAAGTAGAGTTATATAGAAAAGATATCAATGATGTAATTGTGAAATTCAGATATAAAATCAGAATCACAAATGAGGGAGATATTGCAGGATATGCAAAAGAGATAACAGATTATGTACCAGAAGGTTTAAAATTTGTAGCAGAGGATAATCCAGAATGGACAGATGAAGGAAACAATATCATCTCAACAAGACAATTGGAAAATACATTATTACAACCAGGAGAAACAGCAGAGGTAGAAGTATTGTTAACCTGGATAAATGGAGAAGACACGATGGGAGAGATGACAAATATAGCAGAAATATCAGAAGATGATAATGAAAAAGGAGCACCAGATAGAGATTCAACACCAGATAATCAAGTACCAGGAGAAGATGACATAGATGATGCACCAGTATTATTAGCAGTGGAAACAGGACAAGAGAGAATTTACTATGTATTAGGATTTACAGTATTAGGAACATTAGCAGGAGGATTAATTTTAATTAAGAAGTTTGTTATCTAGGGATAGGATTCATTTTAATTAAATTCAAATGGACTTCTAAATAGGACATGAAAACATGTCCTATTTTTCATACAATAGGAAAGACATTCTTTCCTATTGTAACGTTGTATTTTATTAAACGAAAATGTTATCAAAAAGAAATAAAATTGTAATAAATATCAAAATATGTAGATTGTCTGTATCCGTAAATAGAAAAAGCTCGAAAAAAAGTAGGTAAATATTTCAAGCAAAAAGCATATTGAAAATAAAAAAAAATGAAATATAATGATATTATATAGAAAAGAGAGGAAGAGAGGTATATGAAAAGTAGAAAAATTTTATTTATTCTCATTATATTTATAGTATGTTTCATATCAGCTTTTCTAAATCAGACAGTACAAGCTACGCCAATGAGTGAAAAATTGTATTTTGGAATAGCAGAGATAAGAACAACAACAAATATGGGATATGCTATGGGAGATCCAGATTCTGGCGCAGAAAAAATCTGGAAAATTGTACAATATAGTAATACCAGTTATAATGATCCTACAGAAGTAAGTGCATATTGTATAAAAGCAAATACGGGGTTTGCAGGTGCAGGTTCAACAGATACATATGATGTAAGCTATAATATGAAAACAGAGAAAACAGAAATTGCTGCACAAAATGATATATTAAATCATCTTGTAAATGATGGTCAATATGAAAATTTATTAGCATTGGCAGATCTTCTTTATGTAAAAGGGGTATCTACACAAGCAGAAAGACAACAATTATTAGATGATTCTGGAGCAAATGATATAGTTGAAAAGAGTGATTTTAATGGAGTACCAGAATATTATATAACAGATGATGAAATAGATGCTATCCAGCAGGCAGCAATATGGTATTTTACAAATTATGAAGAAAATGGAAGATATGATAAATATGGTGAAACTAGCTGGATTTGGTATACAGATGGTGAAGAAAAAGGGGAATATAAAAATTTTTCATCATACAATCCAACAAATTTCCCATATACAAGTGCAACAGCAGGATACTTTAGACAGCAACAAATGGTAAAATTGTATCAGTATTTAATTGATACAGCTAGAAACAATGCAAGTAAAGGTATAAATGACGAAAAAACCATATTAACTGTATATGCTTCTAATCAAGATGCAGAGGCACAACCAATTATGGAAGTATATAAAGTGCCAAGAACATTTGACTTATCATTCAGAAAATATATTACAGCAATCAATGATGAAGCATTAACAAGTAGTAGAGTTCCTGTCATAGACGAAAGTACATTAGAAAATGGAACAACTGCTACATATACACACAGAAAAGATCCAGTAGAAGTAAAAAATAATGATATCATTACTTATAATATGACTATATACAATGAAGGTGAAAAAGCAGGAAGAGCAACAGAAATTGTAGATCAATTACCAACTGGATTGGAGTTTGTAGAAGTAGTTAGTGGAAATTTTGAAGTACAAACATATGACGAGCAAACCAATACCATCTATTTAACAAGGAAAGTCAATAACACAACAAACTTATCAGCATATGAAAAAGGAAATGTAAGTTCTGAAACGATTCAAATAAAATGTAGAGTAACGGCAACAGGAGGAGAGTCTGATCAAATATTAACGAATATTGCCTGGATAGCAGAAGAAATAGATGAAGATGGAACAGTTATTACAAGTAATCTGGGAGATGATAGGGATTCAGAACCTTCAACGATTACTACACAAACAAAAGAGGATTTAGTTACAACAGATGATGGTTATATTGGAAATGATCATAATCAAGGAAAAGATTTGATGAATTCAGAAAGTTATTTTGAAGGTCAACAAGATGATGATGATTTTGAAAAAGTAGTTGTAAGAGCAGTGACCAGTGTAGAAGTTAGTAAAGTTTGGGAAGACAATAATAATCAAGACGGCATTCGAGCAACTGAAATTACAGTTGAATTATTAAAAAATGAACAATCAACAGGTCAAACAATGACATTAAACGAAGCAAATGGGTGGTCAGGAAAATTCGAAAATTTACCAATAAAAGAAAATGGACAAACAGTTATATATAGTGTGAAAGAAACGACAAGTATTAGTGGTTATACAACAAATACAAATGCCACGACAGATAGTACAGGAAAAAGTTATACAATTACAAATTCTCATACACCAGCAACGATTAATGTTAGTGTTAATAAAATTTGGTCAGATAATCATAATCAAGATGGTATAAGACCAACAACTATACAGATTGCCTTAAAGAAAGGAACGCAAACTCTTCAAACAGTAACATTAGATGCTAATAATAATTGGAGTTATATATTTACAGGATTAGCAAAATATGAAAATGGACAAGAAATTGAATATACTGTAGATGAAGTTAGTGTGCCAGAAGGATATACAACAAATAAAGTAGAAAATAGTAACAATAACTTTACCATTACTAATACACATACACCAACAGTAACCAGTATTACTGCAAAAAAAGAGTGGTATGATTTTGATAACCGAGATGGATTAAGACCAGAAAGTGTACAATTTGAGCTATATAAGAATGGAAGTGCAACAGGAGAAATCAAAACATTAACAGGACCTGCATGGACAGTAACTTTTGATAATTTACCAGTAAAAGAAAATGGAGTGGATATTGAATATACAGTGGTAGAGGTAAATGTGCCACAAGGATATTATCCAATAGCAGGAAGCATTTCTGAACAAAGTCCAGCACAAAATAGTACAAATGATACGAATGGAGAAACGTCAATCTTAGCAGGTGCAGAAAATAATTATATCATTACAAATATCCATTTACCATTTGATTTAAGTTTAAGAAAATATATTACCAAAGTGGGAGATATAGATATTACCAATAGAATTCCTAATATTGATATAAGTGAATTAGCTAATAACTATGGAAATGTAACAACAGCTATATACAAACATAAAAAAAATCCAATCATTGTCAATACTGGTGATAAAATTATATATAATCTAACGATATATAATGAAGGAGCCAAAGCTGGAATGGCTACAAAAATTGAAGATCAATTACCAACTGGTCTAAAATTTGAAAGATTGATATCTGAATATTATGAAGTAGAAAGTTATTCAGAAACAGATAATCTATTAAAATTAAAATTAATAGATGCAACTTTAAATGCAGAATTACCAAATAATGACTATTTATTACAAGCATTTAGTGGAGAAGTATTAGATTCTATTACAATACAAATAGAATGTACCGTTACAGCAGAAGCAGGAAGTACAAATCAAATATTAACAAATGTGGCTTGGATATCAGAAGCATATGATGAAGAAGATGATATAACAATCACTACTCAAGAGCATGCAGATACAGACTCTGAGCCAGGGACAAAACCAAATGTTACAAAAGATGATTTGATTTCAACAGATAATGGTTACATAGGAAATGAAAATAATAGTGAAAAAGATCTAACTAGTAGTGAAGAATACTTTGAAGGTGAGCAAGATGATGAAGATTTTGAAAAAATTGTAGTAGAAGCCAAAACCCAAATAACAGTAACAAAGCAATGGGAAGATAATAATGACCAAGATAGAAAAAGACCAGGTGAAATCACATTAACATTATATGCAGGGGAAGAAGCAACAGAACATACAGCAAGTGTATCAAAAAATGGAAATACATGGACATATACATTTAGCAATTTACCAAAATATGCAGATGGAGAAGAAATTGTATATACAGTAAGAGAAACAGTGCCAGATGGATATACAGCAAGTGATGAAGGAATTGCAGATAGTGCAAATAATTATACAATTACAAATAGTTATACACCAGAAACAACACAAATCGTTGTAACAAAAAAATGGGAAGATAATGACAACCAAGATGGAATTAGACCACCAGAAATACAAGTAGAGTTAATAAAAAATGGAGAAGAAACAGGAAACACAGTTACATTAAATGAAGGAAACAACTGGGCAGGAACTTTTGAGAATTTAGCAGTCAATGAAAATGGAGAAAAAATTACTTACACAATAAAAGAAATAACAGTAGATGGATATGCTGTTCTTATTACACAAAACAGTGAAAATAACTTTACGATTACCAATACACATACACCAGGAACAACAAGTGTTACAGTAAATAAAGTATGGAATGACAAAGATAATCAAGATGGATTAAGACCAGATAGTATACAAGTTCAATTAATAGGAACAATAGAAAATGATGATGGAACAACGATAACTGTAGTAGACAAAAACATAACAATTACAAAAGATGAAGGATGGATAGGAACATTTAATGACTTACCAGTAAACGAAGATGGACAAGAAATTATCTATACAGTAAGAGAAATGACACAAATTGATGGATATACATCAGAAGTTAGAGAAAATACAGAAAGTACAAATAACACAGAAGATACAGAAAACATAGCTAGCACAGATGAAGTGAAAACAACAACCGTAACATATAATGCAAGAAGTATGGTAAGAGCTACATCAAAAAATATCGAGCCAAAAAACTTTACAATTACCAATACACATATTGTAGAAGAAGAATTTGACTTAGCATTAAGAAAATTCATGATAGCAATTAGCAAAGATGAAACAATAGAAGAAAGTGATATCTTGAGGAATGAAGATGGTAGTGGTTATGCAAGAGAACCAGTAGTAGATGCATCAAAATTAAATACTTTAGATGAAGATGGAAATACAATCACAACAGCAATATATCATCATACCAAAGAACCAGTATTGGTAAAGAAAAGCGATATTATTGTATATATGTTAAGAGTATATAATGAAGGAGAACAAGATGGATATGCTGCAGAAATTACAGATTATTTACCACCATATTTGACATTTGTAGACGGAGAATTTAATGAACAATATGGATGGAAAATATCAGAAAATGGAAGAATGGTTACTACAAGATATCTAGAAAATAGTGTCATTGCAAAACCAGAAACAGATGTTAATGGAAATCATACATTGTCCTATGTAGAAGTTCCAATTATGTGTAGAGTATCAGATAGTGCAAGTACAAATCAAAATATAACCAATCTGGCAGATATTACAGAATATCAAGATAAAGATAAACAACCAGTAGAAGATAGAGATTCTAAAGAAGAAAATGTAGAAATACCTACAGATGAAGAATTGCCAAGTTACAAAGATGAAGAAATTAAAAATCCTTATGTGCCAGGACAAGAAGATGATGATGACTTTGAAAAAGTGATTATCAAAAACTTTGATTTGTCTTTAAGAAAATTTATCACAAAAGTAGATGAAGAAGAAGTTACAACAAGAGTACCAGAAGTAAGTTATCATAGAGAAGAAGAAAAACTTACATACAATCATACAAAAGATCCAGTAGAAGTCGTAACAGGAAATGTGGTTGAATATATGATTAGGGTATATAATGAAGGAGACATGGCAGGATATGCACAAGAAGTAACAGATGATATACCAAATGGATTAAAGTTTTTACCAGAAAATGCAACAAACATAGAATATAGATGGGTTATGTATGATGCAGAAGGAAATGTAACAGAAAATAGTGAAGAAGCAGTAGAAATTAAAACAGATTATTTATCAAAAGAACAAGAAGAAACAGAAGGAGAAAACCTATTACAAGCATTTAAACAAGAGGAAGAAATAGGAGAAGGAAACCCAGACTATAGAGATATCAAAGTAGCATTTGAAGTTGTAGAGCCAAATGAATCAGATAGAATTATCATCAATTCAGCACAAATCACAGATGATAGTGATGAAAATGGAAATCCAGTAGAAGATATAGATTCTATACCAGATGAATGGAATGAAGGAGAAGATGACCAAGATAAAGAATATATTAAATTAACCTATTTTGATTTGTCTTTAAGAAAATGGGTAACAGAAGCAATTGTTGTAGAAGATGGAAAAGAGGCAGTTACTCAAACAGGACACACAGCAGAGATGGATCCAGAGCCAGTGGTAAAGGTAGAGTTATATAGAAAAGATACCAATCATGTAACTGTAAAATTCAGATATAAAATTAGGATCACAAATGAAGGCGATATTGCAGGGTATGCAAAAGATATTACAGATTATATACCAGAAGGGTTAAAATTTGTAGCAGAAGATAATCCAGAATGGACAGATAAAGGAAACAATATCATTTCAACAAAACAATTAGAAAATACATTATTACAACCAGGAGAAACAGCAGATGTAGAAGTATTATTAACCTGGATAAATGGAGAAGACACAATGGGAGTGATGACAAATATAGCAGAAATATCAGAAGACGATAATGAAAAAGGAGCTCCAGATAAAGATTCAACACCAGATAATCAAGTAACAGGAGAAGATGATATAGATGATGCATCAGTACTATTAGCAGTAGAAACAGGGCAAGAGAGAATTTACTATATATTAGGATTTACGGTGTTAGGAACATTAGCAGGAGGATTAATTTTAATTAAGAAATTTGTTATATAAAATCTAAGAACCTATTTTTTGTGTATTCCTTTACAATTGAAATATGTTATGGTATAATTTTCCATGAAAAAGACGAGAGAGGTAAAATGTAAAAAACAATTCGCGCTTTTAGAAGGGAATGAGATGAATATGAATCAAATTTTGTCAACTAGCAATCCAACAGAAAAGAAAACCAAAAAGAAAAGAAGTAGTGGACCATCAGATATTAAAACTATTGTTAGAGTGTTTGCCATTGCTATGTTGGTATTTGGTATATTTATGGTAGGGACAGGTTCATATGCTATTTATAAAGATAATGAAGAAAAAAATACAGGTATCACTAAACCTGTTATATCAGAAACACTAAATGATGATAATACAGCTGTTATATTAACAGTAACACATGATAAAGCAATAGAGAAAATAGAATACAGTTGGAATGATAATGAAGTGCAAATCATAACAGGTAATGGAAGAAAGTATATAGAGCAAGAAATAGAAATTCCTGGAGGGACAAATATATTAAATGTAAAAGCAATTGATATACAAGGTCAAGAGATTTCTTCACAAAGAGAATTTACAGCAGAAGATGATATGAATTTGAATTTAACAATTTCAGAAGATAATAAATTAAAAATAACAGCAGAAAGTGAAACACAAATAGCATATATGACTTATCGATGGGATGAAGAAGAAGAGCAAAGAATCGATATTAATGCAAAAACAGTAGATCAAGAAATTGATGTACCAATGGGAACACACAATATAACGGTTATATTAGTAGATGTTAATAATGAAACAACAACTAAAGAACAAAAAGTGATGGGGACAACGAAACCAACCATTAATATAGGAGTTGACGATGCTGGAGAATATTATCTAATTACCATTACAGATGAAACAGGATTAGCAAAGGTAGATTTCAATATTAGAGGAGAGGCACGAACCATTACAGTTGAAGATGGAAAAACGGAATTGAAATATAAAATTAAAATAAATGATAATGATCAAAATAAACTAGAAATTACAGCATACAATGTTGATGGTATTGCTTCTGAAACAATAAGAAGAATGGCAGATAAAACAAATCATTAAAAAGTAAAAAAAGTTTATTTTAGAAAATCAATATTTCCCTACATATAAAATGATATGTAGGGAAATAGATGTTATAGTTCAGACCTAATCTTAAGGTGATTAGGTCTGAAGTGTAACAAATAGATTTCAGTGCATAAAGAAAGGAAAGCAAAATGGATAATACTTTTTTTCAAATAGTAACCTATTTTGTTATTTACTCATTTTTAGGATGGATTTTAGAAAGTATTGTAAGAACAATTTGTGAAAAAAAACTGATTAATACAGGATTTTTAATAGGACCATTTTGCCCGATATATGGATTTGGTGCTATTATTATGATATTGTTTTTAGAGAGATTTAAAAGCAATATCTTCCTTTTATTTCTGATTTCAGTTATCATATTAACATTATGGGAATATATAGTTGGTGTACTATTAGAAAAACTTTTTTCTACAAAATATTGGAACTATTCAAATCATAAATTTAATTATAAAGGCAGAATTTGTTTAACAAATTCCATTGCATGGGGAATTTTAGGAGTTCTATTTATTAACTATATTCACCCATTTGTGATACAACTATTAGAAAACGTAAATGATATATATATAGCAAGCATAACAAGTATTATAGCTTTTGTATTATTCATAGATGCTATTATTAGTATCATAAAAGTCAAAAATATAAAAACAACATTGCAAAAAATTGAAGATATTAATGAACAAATTAAACTAAAATTATTAGAATTAAAAGATAAAGAAAAAATATCAGCAAGTGTCAATATACAAAATCTGATAAATACCTTAAGGACAAGAAGAGACAAAACAATGAAACATTTATATAAAAGAGCATATAGATTAAAAAAAGCTTTCCCAGCAATTGATACAAAAGAATTTACAGAAATATTAAGCAAAAAAATGGAATTTAGACATAAGAAAAAATCAAAAAAAAATCAAGATAAATAGATTATTGTTTATATAATATGAAATAAATAACAAAGAAGAAAAAAAGGGTGAATAATATGGTTCAAGAAATTTATATTATAGATGACGATGATTCATCTATCGTTATTTTTAGAGAATTATTTAAAGAAGATAAAGATTATAAATTTATTAGTGTAAAATCAGAACAAATCGATATTGCATTAAAAAATATTCCATCATTGATTATTATTAATGAAGATGCCATTGATAGAGATGTAGTAGGACTTTGTAAACAAATTAGACGAGATGAAGATAACAACATTACACCTGTTATTGTTGTATCATCTAATAATGATAAAGAACATAGAATGAAAATTTTAAAAGAATCAATAGAGTATTATATAAAAAAGCCTGTTGATGAAGAATATTTATATTTTACAGTAAAGAACTTAAATAGATTACTTGCAAATAATAGAAAAGTAAGTCCACTAACAGGATTACCAGGAAATGTTCAAATACATGCAGAATTGAAAAAAAGAATATCCAATAATGAACCATTTTCAGTATTATATTTAGATTTGGATAATTTTAAAGCATATAATGATGTATATGGATTTGTAAAAGGTGATCAAATTATTGAATTTACAGCAGATACGATTTTAAAAGGTATTCATAATAGTGAACTTATGGAAGAAACATTTGTAGGACATATTGGGGGAGATGATTTCGTTGCTATTATACCATCAACCAATTGTGAAAAAATTTGCCAAACGATTTTAGCTATTTTTGATAATAATGTAAAAAAATTTTTTACAGAGAAAGATTTAAGTAAAGGGTATATAGAAGTTGAAAATAGAAAGGGAATTATAGAACAATTTCCTTTAACTTCTCTTTCTATAGGTGTTGTAGTTGCAGAACCAGGAAGATTTCATAATATTTTGGAAATAGGCGAAGTGGGGGCACAAGTAAAACATGCAGCGAAATCTGTTATGGGAAGTAGTTATGCTGTGGATAGGAGAAGATAATTATATTTCAGAAATGTAAAAAAGTAATTTTATAAATAAAAATTAAAACATACAGCAATTTTGAATAAAAATGTGATATCATAAGAATATGAATAGCAAAGGAATGAATTATTATGACAAATCAAGTACCTAATAGATTGATTATAAAAAATAATAAAGATTTATTGGATAAATTAAAAAAGGGAATAGAATATACTAATAACGGAAAAGTATGTTTTATAGAAGAAGCATATAAAGAAGTTAAGAAGATATTAACAGATTAAACAAGAAAGAAGTAATGATTATGCCAAATAAAATATTAAAGCAATTTATATCACAATGGAGATAGACTAAAAAAGTGATATTATATGGCTCTTATGCAAGAGGAGATTATGAAAAAAATTCTGATATAGTAAAAAAATAGGAGATAAGTAAATTCCTAAAATTTGAGAGATAAAATAGAAGAATGGACGGAATAAAAATATAAATGATACATATACATATAATAAAAACTTTAGGAGTGTAAAATGAGAGAGTTTACTAAAAAAAGAGTTTTTATTATATTTTTTTCTGTTTTAATAAGTTTTGCAATATATATAGGACAAAATAGACAGGTTAATGATAGAAATGAACGTAGTATTGGAGATGCGGTTCAAGTAACATCACTTCCTGTTTCAGGAAAAATTGTCATATTAGATGCCGGACATGGAACACCAGATGAAGGCGCAGAAAGTAAAAATGGTACAACAGAGGCACAAATCAACTTAGAGATAGTACTTAAAATACAGCGACTTTTGGAACAATCAGGATGTACGGTTATTCTTACAAGATCAGATGAAAATGCAATATATGATTTAAATGCAAAAACAATAAAGCAAAAGAAAATTTCAGATATTCATAACCGTGTAAAAATAGGAAATGAATCTTCAGCAGATATATTTGTTTCTATACACTTAAACAAAATTAGCCAACAACAATATAATGGGTGGCAAACATTTTATAATACGAAAAATGAAAAAAGTAAAAACCTAGCAGAACAGATACAAGCGAATTTGAACGAAGCTATACAAAAAGAAAATCATAGAATTGCAATGAAATTAGATACAGTATATATAATGAAAAATATAGAAATTCCCATATCAATTGTAGAATGTGGATTTCTTTCAAATCCACAAGAAGAGAAACAATTGCAACAAGAAGAATATCAAAATAGATTAGCATGGGGAATTTATCATGGCATCATTTCTTATTTTCAGTTATAATACTGAATTCCTTAAGATGATAAGGTCAGAACAGTAAATAATGATTTTGAAACACATTTATATTATGAATCTTCAAGTTATATGTATGAATATTTAAAAGAAGAATTAAAAAAATAATGAATTAACCTCTATTTTAAAGCATATAATTAAATAGCTTTAAATGGAGGTTTGATTATGTTTGTCATATTTAATAAACAAAAAATATATACATATTGTATATCCATTATAGCTGTTATACTACTATTTTGTATAGCAGGGACATTAACAGAAGGAAAGAAAACAATTGAAACTGTTGCAACTAGTGAAAAATATTTACCAATATATAAAGTGGAAACAAATGAAAATAAAGTAGCATTAACCATGAATTGTGCCTGGTAACAATTACTTTTATGATAGAAAATGAAAACAAGTTATTTTAGGATTTTGGAATGGATTACTAATTTAGGTTAGTAGTCTTTTTTTATTGAAATTGTGAGTGTATAATTTCAAAAAGAAGAAGAAAAATTAATAACTATGGTAATTAGAGTACCAAAATATAAAAAAGATATGATAAAAAATATTGCAAAAAGTCAAGGAAGATATGAAGCAGATATTATTAGAAGTGGTATAGATAAGGAATTAAATTTAGATTTATATCAAGATAAAATGGAAGAATTAATTAAAGAAATTTTAAAACCAATTGAAGAAAAAATGGATAAGTTTTTAAAGTCACAAAGAAAAATAAGTGTGAAATTTTTAAGAACAATGGCTATTGGTACATACTTAAATAGTGAAGTTATGAAAAATTTATTGGGTGATGAACATTATGAGAGATTTAATAAAATGTTAAAAAATGCAAGAAAAAAAGCAAATTATTATGTAAGTAGAGACCCAGAAGGAATGACTAAAATGGATTTATATGATTTTTATATCATAGGAGATGTTTATAGAGAAAAGTTTAGAAATGAATAATAAAACACCATAAAAGATAAGTATTATAATGTCTTTTATGGTATAATTTAAAATTAAATATAGTTAAAAATAATTATCAAGGAATTTACTAGTTTTTAAATCATAATTAGAAGTTGCTTTAAAAACTTTTTTCGCTAGATATTTTCTAGTTTCTATGGATATATTATTAGTAGATCCTAATTCTTTTATAATTTTTGAATAGTCTTTAGGATCACAAACAACAACAATATGTTTATAACTTTTAGCGGCACTTCTTAACATAGTTGAACCACCTATATCAATGAAATCTAAGCAATAATCAATGGATAGTTGAGAATTATTTAGTAATGATTCAAATGGAAAAAGATTAACAATTACAAAATCGATAGGAGATATATTAGCTTTTTCTAATTGATTCATTTGTTCTTGGTTACTTCGATTCACAGAAATTCCAGCATATATTTCAAGATAAAGAGTTTTTATAATAGAATTTATAGGTTTATCATAAGATGTCAAGGTAGAAATATGAGTGACTGTTATTCTTGACTTTACTAGTAAGTCATAGGTGCTTCCAGTAGAAATAATTTCTATTCCCAAAGAAGACAGATATTTTGTAAAGTCAACTATTCCTTTTTTATCTGAAACACTAATTAATGCTTTCATTTTCCCCCATCATAACAAGTATTTAAAAATATAATATCATAATAAATAAATGGGGTCAATTTAAAAATATATAAATTTGGAAATTTATTGAAAAATAATATATTCTATGGTATAATTCCAGTATTATAAGGAGGTTAATACATGGGAAACGCAGATAAAGAAAAAAAGAGAAATATATTAATTGGTGGAGCATGGCCATATGCAAATAATTCATTACATATTGGACATATAGCAGGTTTGATTTCTGGAGATGTTATGGCAAGGTATTTTAGACAAATAGGTGATAATGTATTATATGTATCAGGAACAGATTGTCATGGAACACCCATAACAATAAGAGCAAAAAAAGAGAATAGAACTCCAAAAGAAATAGCAGAGTCATACCATAAAGAATTTAAGAAATGTTTTGAAGATATGCAATTTTCTTATGATTTATATACAAAAACAGAGGATGAATACCATAAGGAAAAAGTAAAAGAATTATTTAAAAAAATGTATAATAATGGATATATTTATGCAAAAAAGGATTTACAACCATATTGTGACAAATGTTCGAAATTTGTTGCTGATAGAGAAGTTATATTAAAATGTCCTTCTTGTGGAAATGAGACTAAAGGAGATATGTGTGACTGTGGATATGAACCTAAACAAGAGGATTTACTAAATGCAAAGTGTATTGAATGTGGGAATAAAGTAATAGCAAAAGAAAATATGAATTTATACTTGGATTTGGGAAATTTACAAAATCAAATAGAAAAATATGTTGAAAGTAAAAAAAGTAATTGGAGAATAAGCTCTCAAAATGAGACTGAAAAGTATCTAAGAGAAGGGTTACCAGAAAAAGCGGTAACTAGAAATCTAGAATGGGGTGTAGATATCCCTATAAAAGGTTTCGAAGATAAGAAAATGTATGTATGGATTGAAGCTGTTCTTGGTTATGTAACAGCTTGCCAAAAAATATGTGAAGAAAGGAATCTTAATTGGGAAGAATTTTGGAAAAATAATGAAAATAATTCTATATATATGGCTCATGGAAAAGATAATATTACATTTCATACTATCATATTGCCAGCTTTATTATTAGCTTTAGATGAAAATTATAGATTACCAGATTATATGATTGCGACACAATATCTCAATATAAATTCTGAAAAAATTTCAAAGTCAAAAGGTAATGGTATTACGATAAGAGATATGTTAGATAAATATGATTCTGATATGATAAGGTACTATTTGATAGGAAATGGACCAGAAAAAAAAGATAGTAATTTTTCTATTGAAGAATTTATTGCTACTTGTAATGCCGAAATTGTTAATAAGTATGGAAATCTTATTAATAGAACTTTAAAATATAAAGGACTTGAAACAATTCCAAATGGGAAAATGAATGTTGAATTTAAAAATAAGATTGAAAATGCTTATATTGAAGTAGGACGAGCTATTGAAAATCTTGAGTTTAGAAAAGCAATTGCAATTATTAGAAATCTTGTTGAAGATGGAAATAAATTTTATGAAGAGCAGCAACCATGGAAACAACAAAAAGAGAATATTGATAATTTTAATAATACAATATATACATGTAGTAATTTAGTGGCAAATTTAGCTAATTTATATGAACCATTTATGCCTACATCATCAAAAAAAGTAAGAGATTTATTAGATATAAACAATGCTTCATGGAAGTATATTGAAGTAGAAAAAAACAAAAAAATAAATGGTGTTGAGCCATTATTTGAAAGAATAAAATAAAAATGAAGGCACCAAATGGATTCGAACCAATGCTCAAGGCTCATGTAAACCTTTGCCTTACCTCCTTGGCTATGGTACCAATTAAATTATAGCATTATATTTTAATGAAATCAATATCAATAAGGAGAACTTCCCTAAATATTTGTAGGGAAGTCTTGACAACGCAAAAAAATCCATATATAGGGGGGACATAAAGTAGAGAAATAAAAAATTCTCTACAGATTTCTTATATAAAAAATTTGTTAGCAAAAAGTTGCAAAGTACAATGTTTATCAAATATTGTATAGTGTAGTTATGCAATAAAAGTGTTATCAAAAAGTCTACTAATACAGTATTAAAAATAGTGTATTAGAGATTTATGTAAGAAAAGTGTGATACAAAAATTAACCAATATAAAATATGGAGTTTAGCCAAAAGTGCTAGACTCTTTTTGTTTGGTTGTAACAGATATAGAAATGATTTATATCTGTTTTTTGAAGTAATAAATTATATGTTTTGACATATACATTTAAAAAGAAAGAGGTGGACATGAATGTAGTAAGAAGTTATTCAAACGAAGGAAAAACATTGCAAGAGCTAATGGAAATATTACTTCCAATATATTTACAAGAAAAGACTTGCAATAAAGAGA
>CAMLUB010000013.1 GCA_946486515.1 uncultured Clostridium sp. | reverse complement strand
TCACAATAAAATTTACTTTTATTATAATTTAAATGGTGGCTGGATTAAAACAATCCAGCCCATTTTGAAGACCTGTTAGGGGTTAAAAAATTCTGATGCACAACTTTTTTTCCAAGTCCATTGAATATTTAACGCTGTTGTACACACCTTGTCTGTATCCTTGAGAGTCTCTCAGTTCCAGCTTTCCTTGAGGTGTTAAGGAAACAGTCTGTATAATATTGCTCCCATATTCCACTCTCATGAAATCTCCCTCTTCGTTTTCTATAAAACGATATCCATATTTCCGCAATTGTCCTAACTTCTCAATAACAACTCCTAACATACTGTACCTCCATTCTTGATGCAAATTGTCAATTTTCTTTTGACATTATACTATAAAAATTCATAATTTTCAATACAATTTTGGTTTCAATTCCAAATATATAGGCTTTTCTTCCTTTATCATTGTTGCTTTTCCGTGTCCTGGATAAACAATGGTATCATCTGGAAGTTTTAATAATTTATTGGTTATGGAATCCATAATATCTTCTATACTTCCTGTTGGCAAATCTGTTCTTCCCCATGTACCACGAAACATCGTATCTCCAGAAAACACACATCCTTCCTTTTCACAATATAGACTAGTTGACCCTTTTGTATGACCTGGTGTATGGATCACTTTTAATTCTAGTTCTCCTAAATGTATCAAATCATTATCATCAATTCTAGAATCTGCTTCTAATTCTATTGGTGGCAAATCAATGATTGCTGAAAGATTAATATTGATATCATTTAATCCCTCACTATCTAATCGATGAATTAGAACTTTACCTCCACATTGATTTTTCAATTCTGTTACACCTGCAATATGATCTCCATGGCAATGTGTAAGATAAATGTATTTTAGATTCCCTTTTAAAATATTTTTTATCATGTCAACAATTTCATCAACATCTCCTGCAGGATCTATCACCATAGTTTCCTTACTGTCTTCATCAAAGATAATATAGCAATTGGTTGGGTCTCCAATCCATGTATTAATCTTTCGTTCTTTTAAAATCATATTTCCTCCTAAACAAAGTTGGTGATGATTTTAGGGACGGAGCAAAAAATCATCACTAATAGTTAGTTAACGTTATATTATAAATTAATCTTTAATAATGATGATTTTTTGCTCCGTCCCTAAAATCATCACCAACTTTGGCAACTATTTCTTTCTTTTTACATCATAAACACTGTTTACTTTTCTAACAACTTTTTGAGCTTTATTTAGTTCGTCTAAGTTTTCTACTTCAAGTGTAATGTCTATAATAGCAATTCTTTCTTTTGTCGTTTTAGTATTAACTCCTAAGATATTTACTTTTGTTGTTCCTAGTTCTCTCAGAATATCTACTAACAGACCTGTTCTATCATTTGAGAAGATTTCGATTTCTGCTTGATATTCTGATTTTTCTTCTTCATACCATTCGACATCTATCATTCTATTTTCTTCTGATATTAAGTCTTTGACATTATAACAGTCTTTTCTATGAACAGATACACCTCTTCCTTTTGTGATATATCCTACAATTTCGTCTCCTGGAAGTGGATTACAACATTTGGAAAGTTTTACTAAACAGTTGTCGATTCCTTTTACAATAACTCCTGAACTTGATGGTTTTGGTTTCTTCTGTCTTGCTTTTTTTAGTTCTTCTAATTTCTTTTCAATATCTTCTTCTTCATGTTCTTTTCTGTATTCTTGAAGCATTCTAGCAATGACTTTTACTGATGAGTTTGCTCCAAATCCAACAGCTGCATACATTTCATCTAAGTTTTTATATTTATATTTTTCAAGCATTGGCTCAATATATTCTGTTTTAAATAAATCGGCATGTGTAAATCCAATTCTTTTTAATTCTTTTTCTATTAAATCTTTTCCTTTTTCAATGTTTTCTTCTTTTTGTGCTTTTTTAAACCAGCTTTTGATTTTGTTTCTTGCTGCTGAACTTTTTACAAATTTTAGCCAATCTCTACTTGGTCCTTTGGAATTATCTGATGTAATAATTTCTACAATATCTCCACTTTGTAATGGTGTGATAATGGGCATCATTTTACTATTAATTTTACATCCTGTCATCCTATTTCCAATTTCAGCATGTATGGTATAGGCAAAATCAATTGGT
Source organism: uncultured Clostridium sp. (assembly GCA_946486515.1). GTDB lineage: Bacteria > Bacillota > Clostridia > TANB77 > CAG-508 > CAG-269. The sequence goes on along the minus strand of CAMLUB010000013.1, from coordinate 15,534 downwards.
GTTGCTCCTCTTGGTAATACTTTAATAGCTCCTTTTGGTGTAAATACATATACTTCATCTTCAAATAATTCGGTTTTTAAAGTATTTAAAAATTCTTGTGGATCTTCTAATTCTTTTTGCCATTCTAATGTTTCTCTAAGCCATGCTAATTTATCTTCTTCTACTTTTACAGATTGTTTTTTACCAAAATAGCTTGCCTCTTTATATGCCCAGTGTGCCGCGATACCAAATTCAGCAACTTTGTGCATTTCCCATGTTCTAATTTGTACTTCAAATGGCGTTCCTTTTTCTCCTAACAATGTTGTATGAATAGATTGATACATATTTGGTTTTGGAACTGCTATATAGTCTTTAAATCTACCTGGCATAGGATTATATAATTCATGAACCACACCTAATGCAGCATAACAATCTTTTACAGAGTTTACTAATATTCTTAGAGCAAATAAATCATAGATTTGGTCTAAGGTTTTATTATCTCGTTTCATTTTACGATAAATACTATATAAATGTTTTGCTCTTCCAGTAACTTCTGCATCAATTCTTTGCTTTTTTAATGCCACACGTATATCTGCCATAATTTTCTCGATAAATTGTGTTCTTTCTTCCCTCTTTTTATTAATGCCTTCTACTAATTCATGATATTCTTCTGGCTCTAAATATTTAAATGCTAAATCCTCCAATTCCCATTTTAGAGAATAAATACCTAATCTATTGGCAAGTGGTGCATATAGATCTCTCGTTTCTTTGGCATTCGCAATTTGCCTGTCTCTTTTTAAATATTTTAATGTTCTCATATTATGTAATCTATCAGCCAATTTGATTAAAATCACTCTAATGTCTTTTCCCATTGCCAAAAACATCTTTCGATAGTCTTCTACTTGTTGTTCTTCTACTGATGCAAACTGGATATTACTTAATTTAGTTACACCTGCTACCATGTCTGCAATTTCATTGCCAAATTGATTTCTTAACTCTTTATCTGTAATATCTGTATCTTCTACAACATCATGAAGAAGCGCAGCACAAATGGTACTATCATCTAATCCAATATCTGCTAAGATATATGCAACATTAAGCGGGTGAATGATATATGGTTCCCCTGAACTTCTTTTTTGACCTTTATGTTTTTCACTCGCCAATCGATAGGCTTTCATAATTAATTTGATATCTACTCTTCTAGAATGTTCTTTCCTTTTATTAATAACATCTTTAATTGTAATTTCTTTATTTTCAGACATGAAACTACACCCCTTCATATTTGTATTGTTTGACATTTTATAAATTTTATATTATATTATTTATGTAACTTGTTGTTTTTGCTTTCAGAAAGGAGGCTGCAAAATGTGGCTTTTGTATTTGCAATTATGCTTGTTCATTTTTCTATTCGTTTTAAGCATGATCTGCTTTGTTATAGCAGATCTCGAATGGAAAAATGAATTGAAATCCAGAAGATGGGGAAAGTTAGGAGGCAAACTTTTCCTTGTTTTTATCAGCCTCAACATAATCGCATTATTTTCATTGTAGGAAGATTTTCCTACAATGAATCTTTTATGAAGGCTATAACCAAAAACGTGTTGTAGCCTTCTTTCTCATATTGCTCTCATGATATCTTTCATATTAATTTGTAATGTATCTACACCATTAAAGGTATTTACTTCTAAAACCCCTACAACATCTATTCTATCACCAATTCTATAATCTTCCACAAGCTCTCCCATGTTAAATCCAATCGCATTTACAACTGTGTTTCCTTCTTTTAACGTTAATTTCAAATGTTTTCCTTCTGATAAAGCTCTGATAGAATCTATTTTTAAATTTTTGAAAGCAAATACAGGCATTTTATTGCCTTCTCCAAATGGTTCTAATTCTTTTAAACTTTCTACCATTTCTTTATTGATATTACTAAAATCAATTTTAGCATCTATATTGATAATCGGAACAATTTCCTCTATTTTAGCTTCTTTTGCAATTTCTTCAAATTCTTTCTTGAAGGTTTCAAATTTTTCCTTTTTGATGGTGATTCCAATCGCCATGCTATGTCCACCAAATTTTTCAATCGTATCTGTGCATTTTGATAAAGCTTCATGTAAATCAAACCCAGGTATACTTCTTCCTGACCCTGTTCCAACTCCATCTTCTTCAAAGCTTAATAAGATACTTGGTTTAAAATACATCTCTGTGATTTTAGAAGAAACAATCCCAATCACACCGTGATGCCAATGATGTCCTCCGACCGTAATGGTTGCATTTTCTGCTAAATGTTCTTCTTCTATTTGCTTAATAGCACTTTCAAAAATTTTCTTTTCTGTATCTTGCCTTAATCGATTATATTCATTTAATTTATTTGTTAAATTAGAAACCTCATTGATATTTTTGGATAAAAATAGTTGCAAAGCATCTTCTGCTTTTCCCATTCTTCCACAAGCATTGATTCTTGGTGCAATTCCAAAAGAAATACTATTTGAATCAATTTTGGTATATCCTGATGATTGGATAATAGACCTTAACCCTATATTTCTTGTTTGTTTAATTAATAACAATCCTAATTTAGCAATGACTCTATTTTCATCTACTAATGGAACAATATCTGATATGGTTCCTATACAAACAATATCTAAATATTTTAAATATTCTTCTTCCTTCAATCCTAACTTGATTCCTAAAGCTTGTATTACTTTAAAAACAACACCAACTCCTGCTAGTTCACGAAATGGGTATGTACTATCTTTTCTTTTGTTATCAATAACCGCTAGTGCATTTGGCAATTCATTTCCAGGTTCATGATGGTCTGTGACAATGGTTTCAATTCCTAAACTGTTAGCATATTCTATTTCTTCGATTGCAGATATCCCACAATCAACAGTTATCATCAATTCACAACCATTGTTATGAATTTTATCAATTGCATTTTTATTTAGTCCATATCCTTCATGTAATCGATTAGGAATATACTGTGATACTTCTAATCCTCTATCTTGTAAAAAACTTTTTAAAACTGTAATACTGGTAATTCCATCTACATCATAATCCCCATAAATGGTTACTTTTTCCTGTTTTTCTATGGCTTCTACAATTCTATTGATTGCTTTTTCCATGTCTGTCATTAAATATGGATCATGAAAATCATTTCTTGTTGGATTTAAAAATAATCTAATTTCTTCTTCATTGACAATATTTCTATTAGCCAGTATAGTTGCTAATAGTTTATTCACATGATATTTATTCGATATTTCTTCTACTTTTTCTTCAACTACTTCATATATTTTCCATTTTTTGTTCATCTTTACTCTCAATCCTCTCAAGTCACAAATCTGGTTGAAAAAGAATTAAATTTTGGCTAGGCAAACAAGTTTGAAATTCATAAGGCATACTAACTGTACGTTGATTGAATTTCAAATGAAGTTTAACAACACCAAAATTGTAATTATTTTTCAACCCCCTCTCTTAATTCTAATTTTTCTATTACGTAAGATATTTCTTCTTTGTTTTAACTTCAGTAACCAAAAAATGTACCTTAGAAAGACTACGTTAGCTTTTCTTTATTTTTTCTCTTACATTTTTTTATATTGTATACCATTTTCTCCATTTTTAAAAGGGGGTAATGTTAATTTATGAAATTAATCCTTCTATTTTATTATATATTTTATGAAGACTTATATAAATTCTCTTAATCATCATATTGAAAAGGATTCCATAATGTGATATACTTTTTATAATTTTTATGAAAGGAAAATAATTATGGAACAAGAACGTATTATTCGATTAGAAGATTTTTTTGATTTTGACTCACAAGAACCTATCAATCGATTAGCTTATACAGAAGATGATATGAAATTTAAGATAAAAATTATTGAAAAAATGAAAGCATTAGGTATGCAAATAACACTTGATAAAGCTGGAAATATTTGTGGTACGATTTCTATTGGAAACCATCCTCAAAAAACAATTGCCATTGGTTCTCATACAGATTCTGTTTACGATGGAGGACAATTTGATGGACCGGTTGGTGTTGTAGTAGGTCTACAAACAGCCGAAAGTTTAATAAAAAGTAAAAAATGTACTGGAATTATTAAAGTTCCTATCTATGCTTGTGAGGAATCCAGTCGTTTTGGCAATGCTTGTTTAGGAAGTAAATACCTAAATGGTACGATTACAGAAGAAGATTTTTCTTCCATTGTGGATCAAAATGCCTTAAAACAAGGGAAAACGATCACTTTACAAGAAGCCATTGATTTTGCAAATTCTTATTTAAAAGAACATGTCGATGGTATTCAAGAAGTTGATAAAATATTTGACACAGTTGATTATTCTTTAGAAGCACATATTGAACAATATGATAGCTTAAAAAAAGCTTACAAAAAAAATAAACAAGATATAGTTGGTATCATCAATTCTATTGGTTCGGCTGTAAGAATCAAATATGATGTAGAAGGACAATCTAACCATACAGGTTCTACACCTATGAAAAAAAGAAAAAATGCAGTAGATGCTACTGCTTTTATTGGTAAAAAAGTTCGAAAACTAGGAAAACGTTATGAAAAACAAGGTCTTGGTAGAGCTAGTCAAGTTGAAATTAATACGCCTGGGCACAATGGTAGTTTTAATCAAATACCAAACCAAGCAAATGGCTTAATTGATTTTCGTCTACAAGGAGAAAACACACCAGAAGCTGTATTAGAAGATTTCGAAAATATTAAACAACAAGTTGAGACAAAAACCAAAACAAAAATTACACCAACAGTTGTATCAAAAGGTGCACCTGTAGTTACAAGTAAAGAATTAAATCAAAAATTAACTCAAATCTGTGAGCAAAAAGGAATTCAATCAATTGAAATGCCTTCATATCCTGGTCAAGATACCGGTTATATACCAGCTAAACAAAAAACAATGATATTTATCCCTTCTACAGGTGGAAGTCATAATCCTAAAGAACATACGAAAAAGAAATTTATTCAACCTGCAACAACACTTTTTACACAATTATCTAAAGAACTATTAGAAGAAAGATTTAAAGATGCTCAAAAAGTCTCTATTACACCTAAAACTTCTTCTGAATCCTCATATAGCTCAACTTATAAAACGCCTAGTTGGGATATTGATGAAAATGTTCTAGATTGATTCATAAAATGTCGCATAGAAACGAACTCTATGCGACATTTTTTCTTCTAATAATTCCAAATGTTACTCCTGCTATGATTGTTATAGTTACAAAAACTTTTATCATAATATTATTTTCTTTTTGTGATGCTTCATTGGAATTGATATCTTCTACATTCTCTCCAAATTCATCTTCATATACTCCTTGTATACTTTCTATAACTTCCTCTTCTTTAATTTCTTCATTCATATTTTCTGTTTCATCTAAAGATGCTGACTCAGTAGTGTTTTCAATATTTTCTAAGTCTTCCCCTGTATTTTCTTGACTATTATTATTTAAAGGGGTTACAATGTTATGATTTTGATTTCCACTTGAAGAATTATTTGCATTTCCTGTGTTTTTGTCCCCTTCTGGTAAAATTACTTCTTCTTTATTTTCTTCATCTACTTGTGGTGGTAGCACTTCTTCTTTGTCTTCTTCCTCTATTTCTGGAGGTGTTATTTCTTCATCTTCTTTATCTCCATCATCTGTTTCTGGTGGTAAAATCTCATCCTCTTCTTTGTCACCATCATCTATTTCAGGAGGTGTTTCTTCTTCCTCATCATCTGGCTCTGTTGTAGGTGGAGCTGTTTCTTCATCTTCCTTATCTTCTTCATCTGGTTCTGGAGGCATAACTTCTTCATCCTCCGTTGGTGGCACTGGCTTTTCTTCATCTGGATTGTCTGGAGTCTCTGGTTTATCTTCTTCCTCCTCTTCACCTTCTACTGGTGGTATTGGATTTGGTTTTTCCTCTTCTTCTCCTGGAACTTCTGGAATCTCTACATCCTCTTCTTCAGCAATGATAGTAATTTCTATTGTTTTTGTCCCTATATTATTATCTGAATCCGAAACCTCATAAGTTACAAAATAGGTTCCTGCTTCATCATTCTTTAAATTGGTTTTCACAACTGTACTAGTTTTGTCTATTACAATGACACCATCTTCATTGTCAACAGCTTTAATCAATGTATATACATCTATTGGTGTTCCGTTTTCAAATTCTAAAGTTGGTGCAATAACTGTAATCTTTGGTATACCACCTTGTTGTATCTGATGAATCAATGATGTATATGGTATTTTATCTTGTTCTCTTAATTGATTGTATGCATCTATAATTTGTATTTTTTCTTCATAATTGATTCTTTTATTTTGCAATTCTTCCTCTGTTACTTTTTGCTTATATGCCTCAATAATACCAACTAAATGTACTTTTAATTGTGCATATGCCACATCTTCTGCATTTTCTGCACTCATATCTTCACGCATGATTCCATTTTTAATCACAGTATATCTGGTTATAGTATCAATTGCTTTATATTCTGGAATAATTGTATTCGTTAATGTATTATATGCCACAACTTTATTGGCAAATCGATTTGGATAACAAATTTCTATCACATATCCCGGTTCTAAAGTAATTTCATGTGTCCCTTTGCTAAAGTCAAAATATCCACCTGTTACCACATCTTCTGTTACGATATCCCCATTGGTATCATAAATTTTTACATATTCACTACCACCCATTTTTGATTGGTTTGGATAACGAATTTCTGCTTTTGTATAATGTTCTTTAAAAGTTAGTTGATAGGCGATTGTATCATAGTTATATCCTAAAACACGGAACATCAAATAATTGTCATAATCTGTATTTTCTAATTTTTCATAACTATATATCTCTGCATTTTCCACATCTTCTTTGATTTGCACATAAGCATATTGATAAGAATATCCGTTGATGACTGGCATTTGTAAAAAGTATGTCCCTACTGGAAGTGTTTCTTCTATTTGGCTATTTTCTATTTTTATTGATTTTATAACTTCTTTTCCATCTTTTATTTGAATCACTTTTCCTTGTATTTGGCTTATATCATCTATTTCAATTTGTAAATTCATATTCCCTTGTGTTGTATATTTTTGTAATATTTCATTTGATACTAATCCATATTTTCTATCCATCCCTTCCCCACTAATAACTGTTTGTAATGTATCATCATTTACCATATCTTTTAAAATGTTCATAAATGGATAATGGTTTTCATATATGTTTGCTTTTGTTTCATCAGATATTTGTAATCCCCAAGCCTCCATATATGGTATGATATTTACCTTGTAAAGTTCTGCTATTCCTTCTACATAAGCATCTTGGTTTGTTATGGTTCTTCCCTTGTATAATTGGTCACGATACCATGAATATAGCTTTCCATAGGTTGTTCCTTTTTCAAAGGTATTTAATAAATTGATGATCACATAAAGTCTGCTTGGCTCATCTATCTCTAAAAAGGTTTTACCACTTAATCTTTGTGTATTTCGCTCTTCCTCAATTACAGAAAGTTCTCCCAACCAATTTCCTAAATGAAAATAGATACTTTTGTCTATTTGAATATAATGTCCTAAAATATTATTAGAAACTTCTCCTAATAGCATTTCTCCTTTTCCTAAACTTCCTTGATATCCATGTCCTAATTCATGTAATCCTCCCCAGTTCATTTCAAAGAAAGATGCCATACTTGCATTATTAACGCCTACATGATCTCCTGCATAATATGCTGCTCCTACACCATGTCTATTCGCTTTTACGACATATTTGGTTCTGACATTTTGGTCTGTTATCTTTTCAGGATTAAATTCTAAGCCTACATATTCATCCATTTTTTCTACTACTTTTTGATAATATTCTAAGAATTTGTCAAGTGATGTAAATCCATTTCTATAATAATTTGTCATATAATTCATGTCTAAAAAAGGAACAACTAATAATATAGTTTCACTTTCAATAACGCCATATCGATTTCCACTTTTTAACCAATCACTTCTAAATGTTTGCTCATCATCTAAATAATGATAATAATTTAATGGTTCTATGGTTTCATCATATTGTAATTCAATCACATAACTTTTATTAATTACTGTATTTTCTTTAGATAATACGGTTGTTCTTAATAGTGGTACACTTTCATATATGATTCCATCTTTTCTGTTTTCTAAAGTCACCCATTCTCCTGTTAATGGAATTGTCATCGAACTTTCTGTATATTGATCATTATTAAAGAAATTGACTGCCAATGCACTTTCTGATGACACAATACGTGCTTGGATACTCTGGTTATTAGAAAGATATATTCCTAATATTTGTCTATCTCCATAATTACATCTTGAAAATTCTGCTAAATCCATGTTCCAAACAGATGGTGTTGTATAAATCGTTCTTTCTACTTTTATCTTTGTATTTTTCTCTTCTGTTACAATAACTGGAACCACTAAAGTGCTCGTATTTTTATGTGAGTCTGTTACTGTATAAGTAATTTCATATGTTCCTACTTCATTTACTTTCACTTCTCCAGAATGTGTAATATATGGTGTTAAATCTCCATCTTCAAAATCTTTTGCAAAAATTCTAAATCTCGCATCTAATACATCAAATGCATCAATGATTCCTTTTTGCAAAGTGATTTTTGTCGCACCATAAAACATTGGTGCATTTTGTGTACTCCAATAACTTTCTGGATGTTTCTTTTTTTCTGTTTGATTTGTTGTTACGGCAAAAGAGATATTTCCAAATACTTGTAATACTATATTTAAAATGAGAGTTATCGTAATTAGAATTGACACTTTTTTCTTCATCTTATTCAAACTCCTTTCATCTTTTGTCGATACGAAAAATTGATATACAATTTTTCTATATGATGTGATTTGGTTGTTATTTAAGAAAGATATTTTCTTATGCAACAACAATTTCATTGTAGCATGGTTTATTTTCTCTTACAACCAGTAAATATTGGTAAAAACCTCCTTCTATGCATATTTGGAATTCAATTCCATTATTGCATAAAATAAAAGTTGAGATATTTATATATTTATTTTTTCTTCTTAAAAAACAAGGATGATTTTTTCATTTGACAAATATAAATTAATATGCTATTATTTAGTTACAGAATAAATGTGTCTGTTACCGATGGACATTTTGTAGATTGTATGTGTATCCGCGAATGCACATACTTATTTTTTTGATTAAAAATAGAGTAGACCGCGAAATCTACTCTATCGACTTATGTATGTCTACAATTAGTCTTTGCCTGCTTGCTCATCTTCATTTTGTTGAAACTGCTGTAAAAGTTCAAGTCTAATAACTTTTTCCCTCTCATCTAGCAATTTATCAACTAAACAAAGAATTGCATCACCGATGGACATATATAGACCCCCTTTCCGTCTTGAGAAAAGACTAACCTTTTCAAGAGAAAGGTTGCCATTATATTACAATATTTTACATCAAAAAATAAGTGAACAGTAAAATTTTCCTAAAAAGTTTCAAAGCAAAAAATAAATATCAAACTCCCCATGCAACGCCAACATGGGGAGTATATTTATATCATAAATTATGTTAAATCACAAAAACATTGTAAACCAAAGTCGTCAACATACAAAGAACAATACCACTAACTGTTGGAATTAAGAAACTAATTGCTGTCCACTTCCAACTACCTGTTTCTTTTTTAATGGTAAGTAATGTTGTCGCACAAGGGAAATGAAATATCGTAAATAGCATCACATTAATTGCTGTTAATATCGTCCAACCATTTTGCCTTAAGATTTCCCCAATTGCAAATGTATCTTCCATATTCACCAATGAGGTTCCTTGCATGTAACACATAAGAATAATCGGAAGTACAATTTCATTGGCAGGTATTCCTAAGATAAAAGCAGTTAGAATATATCCATCTAATCCCATAAGATTTGCTAATGGATCTAAAAAGTTTGCAATTATGGTTAATAAGCTTTGTCCTTGTATTCCAATATTGGCAAATAACCATATAACAAGCCCCGCCGGTGCCGCAACTGCAATAGCCCTTCCTAATATAAAGATAGTTCTATCAAAAATAGACCTAACCAATACTTTTAAAAATTGTGGCTTTCGATATGGTGGTAATTCTAATACAAAAGAAGATAGCATTCCTTTTAAAATCGTTTTTGATAAAATTTTAGATATTACCAGTGTCATCATAATCCCTAGAATAATTATACCCATAACGGCTATTGTAGATATAATAGAAGAACCTATTCCTCCTATTGTTCCGGCAATAAATATTGTTGCAATGGTAATTAAAAATGGAAATCTTCCATTACATGGAACCAAATTGTTAGTTAATATGGCAATCAATCTTTCTCTTGGTGAATCAATAATTCTACATCCTGTGACTCCACAACTATTACAACCAAATCCCATACACATGGTGATGACAATATGGTAGTTTTGAAAAATGTTGATAAATGTGGTATCACAAGCTTTATAAAAGTAAAGTTTATGGTGTATTTTAAAATTTAATTATTACATTTAATATTAATCCTATAAAATAACTTAATATCGACATAGTATAAAATCATTGTAAAACACGGGTTTTGTGTGTTATAAAATTGACGAAACAAATTATTTTTTATATAATAGATATAATTATTTTACTGTTAAGATGGATGTGAAATTATGAATAATAAAAAATTATATACCTTAAAAGAACATGACAATTACTATTTTAAAAGATTGATTTTGACTTATCTACAACCTTCAAAATGGGAAAGAGCAATCCAGGAAAGTACAGATGTTTCTAAAACAGATTATAATGGAATATTAAGTTATAAAAATTATCCCATTATAAATAGAACACTAGATTTTGATATATTCAATTTAAAAAACATTTCTCTTCCAATAAATTTGCAATATAGAAATAATAGAAGACATACTGCAAGGTTTCTTACACAACAATATCTAGAAGAACTTGAAAAAGTAATAAAACTAGAATTACCAGATATTTCAGAAAAACACTTAGCTATTATTACATCAGAAGTGCGTAAATTGCAAGCAACAAACTCCTTAACTATTAAGGAAATTAATTTTGAAATATTACAGACAAAATATAAGCGATTATTTAATGAACAACAATTTAGTACCATTATTAAATATCCATATATACAAGATGCTTTAGTTTCCTTAGATGATGATGAATTAAAATGTTTTGAAATAGCTTTTCATTCTTATCTAGAAAGAGAAAATTTAATAATAAAAACTCCTGAACAATCAGAATGGAACTATAAGATGGAAGAATATATTGCTTCTTTAATGAGTGAACAATATAGGCAAGTAATTTTTGAGATATCACAACTAACAAGTAAAGAAGAACAAGAAAAATCCTATAAATTATTAGGATATATACTTGATAAACCTAATTATTATAACATTCAAAGTTTAGATGATTTAATGAATTTAGAAAGAACAAAAAAAGACATATGTAGAAAAATTATGTTAGATGAAGATATTTCTGCATATCCATTATTAGATGCAATGTCTAAAATCGAAAGGTATAGATTTGTAGGATTACAACATTTCGGTTTCTACCCTTCTTATGAACTAGCAAATATGTTTGATTCAACTATCGATGAAAATATTGATGGTGAAAATTTGTGGATTTTACAAACTTTACAAAAATTAAAGCAATTATATCATATATCTGATGAAGCTCAATTAAAAAACCGAATAAGTATATCTGAAATTCAACCATTTGTTAGTGAAAAAAAAGCATTTAGTACATTATTAAAACTATTGATAAAAACTCAAATAGAAAAAAACTTAAATAATAATCTTACAGAAATTTCACAACTACCTAGAATGGGAGAAAACGATAGAGGAAAATATCATCTAACAGAATACAATGGAACTATTTATGATGCAACTGATACTAATTTCAGTCTTATAGTAGCATCAGTCTCACCTTATACAAATTACAAACCCAAGGAAATCGAAAATTATAGAGAATATTGGGGTGGAAATCAGTTATCAGATTTGGCTAGTTATTCATTCATATGTCCTAGAAATTTAACAATTGCTAGTTTAAAAACTGCAAATCTTGGTTTTAATCAAGTAAGTGGATTAACTTATATGTGTCCTTTTGATTTAGATTCACAACTTGGGGAATTTACTCCAAAAGCAAACAATATCTGCTTTATGTCCACAGAAAGATTAGCTGATTATCAAAATTTAACAGAATTAAATAGTAAAAGAATTTCTCCAGATTATATTCCGCTTATAAAATGTTGGGGAGAAATCACCAATTTTAATGAAGCATTACAGGCTGCATACGATTTTTCGGATTCACATGTTCAAATCCCCATTGTTTTTATGGACTGGGACAAAATTAGATATGAACAAGCGATAGAAAATATAAAACTTATTTTAGAATATCAAAAAAATCCAGATAAATCTATGTTAAAACAAATTGCCCAAAACATGATATTTTATCAACAACCTGATCATGAAATTTATGGATACTTTTTAATAAATCATAATTATATGCTAGAATGCCTAGGAATCAACACAGACGAATTTGACAATTATGTAAGAGAACTCAATATAAATACTTTAGTTAGTAATATAAATCATCATATGGATTATTTAAAAGAAAAAAATTTAGAAATATCATTAAAAGATATATTAGGAGAAGAAATATATGATAGATAAATATGTTTTTTATATATTTAAGACATTATTATTTTCATTTGTATCGAATACAACTCATTTTAGTTGAATTGCAAAATTTTAATTGACAAAATAATAATAATGTGTTATTATTTAAATACAATAAAAATGTATCCTAGTTCAGGTTGAGGATAACATTTACTCGTATGTGTACCGTAACTACACATACTTTTTTTATACAAAAAAACAGAGCAAGACCGTAACTTCCTACTCTGTTTCGACTATGTAATGACATATTTAGTCTTTATCCTTTTTGTTTTCTTCTACTTTTAATTGATTGTTTTTATCTCTTTCAGCTAAAAGCATTTCAACTAATCGTAGAATAAGCTCAGGTTGAGTCATCACATTTACCCCCTTTCCGTTCTATGTAAGAACTACCTTCATGACAAGAAAGGTTGCTATTATATTACAATATTTTACAGTAAAAAACAAGCGAACAGTAAATATTTATTTAAGATTTTTTTTAATAACTATCGAATATATTATTTTGTTTTATAGAGTACTATTTATAAAATTATAGTTTCGTAAAATGGAGCAAATTGAAGTTTTTTTAAATAAATTTTTGCTCCATTTTATTTTTTATCTAATACACTTGTTTCAATATATTTCCGTCTTTCCATCCCTATTTACCTGTGTGGTGTTATAGGAGCGACATCGCTAGATGTCGCGTTAAGGAGATTTTTAGAACACTTCTTAGTATGATTAAAGTTGGTTATTTTATAAATTAATAAAAATAAAGGGAGAATTTTAACAAGAAAATCACTGTATATATAATAAGAGGCAAATTTAAATAATTTTCAATTTGGGTAGATTTTTTAAGAGATAATGTATGTATATATAATAGAGGAACATTTAGTAATAGTACAAGTTTTTTTCAAATAACTATTTAAAGAGGTTATACTATGAATGAAAAATATCTTAAGTTAAAAATAGAATCTGTTGTAAATAAAATATTATATGAAAAAAATATAATTGATAAAAATGTTTTTGAAAAAACTTCTACAAAGCTTGATAAATTAATGTTTGAGAAAAATAAAAAATAAATTTTTTTGACATTTACTTTATATCTTCTATTTTAGTACAATAAAATGAGTATTAATTGCAAAAAGGAAAGGAGATTTATATGACATTATATGAAATGAAACAAGAACTCTTATCTGGAAAGACGATTTTTGATTTACCTTTAAGAGTAGTATATTATGCGAGGGTATCAACAGAAAAAGAAGAGCAAATTAATTCCTTAGAGAATCAAGTATCATTTTTTGAAAATTATATTAGAAAAAATGTTAATTGGACTTTTATTCGTGGATATGTAGATGAAGGAATAAGTCGGCACCACTTCCCTAAAGCGTGAAAATTTTATGCAAATGATAGAAGATAGTAAAAAAGGAATATTTGATTTAATAGTAGCCAAAGAGGTTTCAAGGTTTTCTCGTGATACGATTGATAGTTTATTTTACACTAGAAAATTATTAGAATATGATGTATGCGTTTATTTTTTATCAGACAATATAATAACTGCATCAAATGATGGAGAATTAAGACTGACAATCATGTCTAGCATGGCACAAGATGAAGTTCGTAAAATATCTGAAAGAACAAAATTTGGTTTTAAAAGAGCAGTTGAAAAAGGAACAGTTTTAGGAACAAATAATATTTGGGGCTATAAAAAAGAAAAAGGAAAACTTATAATAGATGAAATGGAAGCTCCACTAATTAGAACAATTTTTAATACATATGCAAATAATCAAAAGATAGGTTTAAAGAAGTTATCTATTGAACTAGCCAAACAAGGATATTATAACCGAAATGGGAATGTCCTTCATCAAAATACATTAAAAAAAATCATTCAAAATCCTAAATATAAAGGATATTATACAGGAGGTTTATCAACTGTTGTAGATTACAGAACTAAGAAAAGGAATTTCTATGATAAACAAGAATGGAAAGTATTTAAAGATTATGAAAAAGTACCTCCAATTGTGTCAGAAGAATTATGGGATAAGGCAAATCAAAAATTATTAAGTAGAAGCAAATCTGCTAAAATGTACCAAAAACATCAAACTACCTATCCCCTTTCTGGTAAATTATATTGTAAAAAGCATAAATGTGGTTTTGTAAGAAAAATAAGACATTACAAAAATAAGGAAGACGTTATATATTGGTATTGTGGAGAATTTCATAAAAAAGGAAAAAAGAATTGTGTACCTGCTTGTTTTAAGGAAGAAGATTTATATAATATTTTGCTTATCATTTTTAAAAAATACGAAATCTATAAAGAAGAAATTGCAGAAGAACTGATGTCATTTTATTTAGAGCTTTCAAAAGAAGAAGAAAATATAGAAAAAGAAGAAATGATAATAAATGAAATAAAAGTTCTTGAAAATAAGAAAGATAAACTATTGGATTTAGCTTTAGATGGCTTTTTAAGCAAAGAAGAATTACAGATAAAGAAAGTATCTATTGGAAAAGAAATTTCTAGTTTAAATTTAAAATTAAAAGAAATAGAAGATAAGAAAAATAAAGTAAATAATAGCAAACAATCTTTTAAGCAATATAGCAAAAAACTAAAAGAAAATGTATTAAAAGAACTAGTGATAACCAAAGAGAATTTAAAAACTTATATTGAAGAACTCTTAGATAAAATAATTGTAGAAGAATTAGAACAAGAAACCCAAGTGTATTTAAAAATCATCCTTGCAGGAAACAATATAATAAAATATGGTATTCCTGTAAAACTCAGGCAAGTCAGTCAAATAAAGAAAAACAAAGTGGCTGATTTAAAAAATCTCCCACTTTGTCACTCCCATACACATCGTAATCATTTGTTTTCCACTGCAACAAGCTTTTTTAAAAAAGCCATCCATATTAA
>CAMLUB010000012.1 GCA_946486515.1 uncultured Clostridium sp. | reverse complement strand
AATAGAAAACATAGGTTATGACTTATATGATGTAGAATATGCAAAAGAAGGAAAAGACTATTTCCTAAGAATCTATATTGATAAACCAGAAGGAATAGACTTAAAAGACTGTGAAACAGTAAATGATGCCATATCAGATTTACTAGATGAAGCAAATTATATCAAAGAGCAATATTTCTTAGAGGTATCATCAACAGGAATAGAAAGAGTGTTAAGAAAAGATAAACACTTAGAACAAAATAAAGGAAAAGAAGTTGCTATCAAATTATTCAAAAAAGATGCATTAGGAAATAAAGAGTATCAAGGAATATTAAAAGATTTTAATGAAGAATATATCCTGTTAGAAGAGGATATACAGGTTGAAAGAAAGAGTATTGCACAAATCAAAACTGTATATCATTGGAACTAAATGTTGGAAAAGAATTAAATTTTGGCAATGGTGAGCTTGTTAAGGCTTTGCCTGTTACAAGGTCAGTATGCATAGCTGGAAAATTTTATTTAAAAGGCAAGGGAGCATACTTGTGTATGTAACCGCGTTTTAAATGAAAGTTGACGTAGCCAAAATTGTAATTATTTTTCAACTAGATTGAAAAGTAAGAAAGGAAGGAAAAAAGATGAAAAGCAAAAGCAAAGCAAAAGAACCAGCAATCGATAATAAAGAATTAATATTAGCTCTAGAAGAATTAGAAAAAGAAAAAGGAATCAAAAAAGAATATCTATTAGAATCCATTGAAACAGCATTATTAACAGCATACAAAAGAAATTTTGATGCATTAGATAATGTAAAAATTGTAATGGACCCACAAACTGGCGCAACACATGTATATTCTATAAAAGAAGTTATGGAACATGCAAATGATAGTGCATTAGAAATCAGTTTAGAAGATGCAAAAAAAATTAACAAAGATGTGAATATCGGAGATACAGTAGAAGTAGAAATTGTTCCAAGAAACTTTGGAAGAATTGCAGCACAAACAGCGAAACAAGTTATCATTCAAAAATTAAGAGAAGCAGAAAGAGAAATTATTTACACAGAATTTAATGATAGAAAAGGTGAAATTGTTTCAGGAATTATTCAAAAAGCAGATAAAAATATTGTGGTAATGGATTTAGGAAGACTAGAAGGAATCATGCCAACAAAAGAACAAGTACCAACCGAAACTTATAGAGTCAATGATAAAATAAAAGGATATGTACTAGATGTAGAAAGAGGAGCAAAAGGAGCACCACAAGTTATTGTATCTAGAAGTCATCCTGATTTTGTCAGAAAATTATTAGAATTTGAAATACCTGAAATTTATGAAGGGGTTATTGAAATTAAGAGTGTATCAAGAGACCCAGGGTATAGAAGTAAAGTAGCAGTATATTCTCCAGATCCAAACATTGACCCAGTTGGTTCTTGTGTAGGACAAAAAGGTGTTAGAATTCAAAATGTTATTAATGAATTAAATGGTGAAAAAATAGATGTCATTGAATGGAATGAAGACCCATCCATCTATATATCTTCAGCATTATTACCAGCACAAATATTGGCAGTAGATATAAAAGAAGAAGATAAATTTGCACAAGTCATCGTTCCAGATGACCAATTATCACTTGCTATTGGAAAATCAGGACAAAATGCAAGATTAGCTGCTAAATTAACAAATTGGAAAATAGATATTAAATCAGAAACACAATTTAGAGAAATGTTAATGAAAGCACAAGAAGAAACTGAAACACAAAAGGAAGAACCAATAGAAGAAAAACAAGAACAAGCAGAAAATGAAGAATAATTGAGATTATAAAACATAAAATAAAATGGACAATAATTGAAAAAATAAACTGTTCGAATGGAGGGTTTTAAGTGAAAAAAATACCACAAAGAACCTGTATGGGATGTAATGAAAAAAAAGATAAAAATCAATTCATTAGAATTGTGAAAAATAAAGAAAATGAGGTACACATAGACAGAACAGGTAAGATGGAAGGCAGAGGGGCATATATTTGTGATGATATAAACTGCCTAGAAAAAGTCATCAAATCAAAAAGATTAGAAAAAGTATTAGATATACATATATCAGACGAAATTTATGAAAGTTTAAGAGGTGTCATTCTTGGTAAATAAGAAAATATTAGGTTTAATTGGATTATCTGCAAAAGCACGGAAAAATATCTTTTGGCGCAGATAGCGTAGAAAATAGTATAAAAAAGAGATTAGTAAAGTTAGTGATTCTAGCAGAGGATTCATCAGACAGAACAAAAGATAAATTTAAAAAAATATGTGGTGAGTTTCATATACCAATCATACAAATAGCAGATATAGAAACATTAAGTAAAGCAATAGGAAAGAAAAATAAAGCAATCATTGGTATACAAGATATAAATTTATCTAAAGAAATAGAAAAAATAAACAATGGGGGTGAAGTTCTTGGGTAAAATAAAAATACATGAAATAGCTAAAAAACTAAATTTAACAAGTAAAGAGGTATTAGATATTGCTAACAAATTAAATATTGAAGCCAAAAGTCATTTAAGTGGTGTGGAAGAAGAGGAAGCCAAAAGAATAGAAGAAGCAATTGCAAAGAAAAATACAGGAGCAAAAAAAGTAGCAGAGAATAAAGAAACCAAAAAGGATTCTAAAAAAGAAAATAAAAAAGAAACACCTGTTATTATTAGGAGAGAAGTAATTATTTCACAAGATGAATCTGAAAAAGAAAAAGAAGTGGTAAAAAAACAAGAAAAACGAAATAGCAATATTGGTTTTGTGGAGAGAAAAGCAAATAAGGATTATAACATTGTTTATAGAAACAAACCAAACAAACCAATGACAGTTAGTGAATTATTTGGTTTAAATAAACCAGAACCAAAGAAGGAAGAAAAGAAGGAAGAGATAAAAAAAGAAGAAAAAACAGAAGCAAAAAATGAAACAGTTAGCAAAGAAGAAATAACAGCAAAAACAGAGATAAAAACTGTTCAAGAAGAAAAATCTAACAAAGTTCCAGAAAAGGTTGAAGAAAATAAGAGTATGAAAACAGAGATAAGAAATGTAAGAGTAAATAACAATCGTATGAATAATCAATATCAAAATAGAAACAATAATAATTATAATAATCAAAGAAGAAATAATTTCAATAATAATAACAATAGTAGTAATAATTTCAATAATAATAACAATAGTAGTAATAATTTCAATAATAATAACAATAGTAGTAATAATAACTTCAATAATAGAAATAATAAATTTAATAATCGCAATACCAATAATGATCGATATGGAAAAAGACCATTAGATGAAAAAGGTATTGAGAAAAATATTAAAAATATTATGGCAACAGAAGTGGTAGAAAAAGAAAATGTAAGAGAATATAACAAAAATATTGATAAACAAAAAAATAATAACAAATTTGATGAAAATAAAAATACCAAAAAGTCAAAAAATAGAAGAAATTCTAATAATAGTAACTTTGATGAAGGAAAATTAAAAACATTAAAAACAGCAAACCAATTATCTAATATGTTTGATGACCAAGAAGGCGGTATGTTAGATTATTATGATTTAACAACAGAAAGAGGAAGAAGAGGAAAGAAAAAGAAAAACCAAAATCAAGAAGAAAGAACAAAACAAAAAATCTTTAAATTAACAGATATAGAGATTCCAGAAACCATTACGGTAAAAGATTTGGCAGCAGAAATGAAAAAGACAACAGCAGATGTTATTAAAAAGTTATTAGGATTTGGTGTTATGGCAACGATTAATCAAGAAATTGATTTTGATACAGCATATTTAATTGCTCAAGAATTTGGTATTACCGCGACAAAGAAAGAAACGGTAACAGAAGAAGATATCTTATTTGATGAATCAGAAGATAGAGAAGAAGATTTACAACCAAGACCACCAGTTGTTGTTGTCATGGGACATGTAGACCATGGTAAAACTTCGTTATTGGATGCTATTAGAAAAACCAATGTCATTGAAGGAGAAGCAGGAGGAATTACACAAGCCATTGGTGCATACATGGTAAAAATTAATGATAGAGAAATCACTTTTTTAGATACACCAGGACATGAAGCATTTACAGCGATGCGTGCGAGAGGTGCACAAATTACAGATATTGCTATCTTAGTAGTTGCTGCAAATGATGGAGTGATGCCTCAAACTATTGAAGCGATTAACCATGCAAAATCAGCAGGAATACCAATTATTGTAGCAATTAACAAAATTGATTTACCAGATGCCAATATTGATAAAGTAAAACAAGAATTAATGGCATATGAATTGGTACCAGAAGAATGGGGTGGAGATACGATTTATGTTCCAATCTCTGCTAAGAAACATCAAAATATAGATCAATTATTAGAAATGGTATTATTAGAAGCAGATGTATTAGAGTTAAAAGCAAACCCACATAAACAAGCAAAAGGAGCTGTTATTGAAGCAAGATTAGATAAAGCAAAAGGTGCCATTGCAACCATGTTAGTACAAAGAGGAACTTTAGATGTGGGAGATACGATTGTAGTTGGTTCATCAATCGGAAGAATTAGAGCCATGGTAAATGACAAAGGTAAAAAAGTAAAATCAGCAGGTCCTTCAACACCAGTTGAAATCATGGGATTAACAGATGTACCAGAAGCTGGAGATACATTCTATGAAGTAAAAAATGAAAAAATGGCAAAACATTTAATAGAAAGAAGAAAACGTCAAGCAAGAGAACAAGCAATCAATAGTGTAACAAAAGTAACATTAGACAATCTATTTAGCCAAATGGAAGAAGGAAAACTAAAAGTATTAAACTTAATTGTAAAAGCAGATGTACAAGGTTCTGTGGAAGCTGTAAAACAATCATTAGAAAAACTACAAAATGAAGAAGTTAGAGTAAAAGTAATTCATAGTGCAGCAGGAGCAGTTAACCAATCAGATGTTACACTTGCAAAAGTATCTAATGCAATTATCATTGCATTTAATGTAAGACCTGACCATACAGCAAAAGAAATGGCAGAAAAAGAAGAAGTAGAAATTAAACAATATTCTGTTATTTACCAAGCAATAGAAGATGTAGAAGCTGCTATGAAGGGAATGTTAGCACCAAAATATGAAGAAAAAGTAATTGGAAATGTAGAAGTAAGACAAACATTTAGAATTTCAAATGTAGGAACCATTGCAGGAGCTTATGTATTAAATGGAAAAGTAGAAAGAAATGCAGGTGTCAGAGTAATTCGTGATAATATCGTTATCCATGAAGGACATTTAGCGACTTTAAAGAGATTTAAAGATGAGGTAAAAGAGGTTACAAAAGGTTTTGAATGTGGAATGCAAATTGAAGACTATAATGACATTAAAGAAGGAGACATCATTGAGGTATATGTAATGGAAGAAATTAAGAGATAATAGAAGAAAGGGAGAAAATCACTTTTTTCTAAAACAAAGGAGAGAAATATATGCAAGGAAAGGAAAACCCAAGATTAGGGAGAATTGATGAAGAATATAGAAAAGAAATTAGCCAAATTATTGGATATGAACTAAAAAATCCAAATATAACAGGAATGATTAGTGTTACAAAGGTAAAAGTAACCAATGATTTGAAATTTGCCAAAGTATATGTTAGTATTTTAAATTCAAAAAATATAAAAGATACATTGGCAGGACTAAAAAAATCATCAGGATATATTAGGAGTGAATTAGCAAAAAGAATTAATTTAAGAAATACACCAGAATTAATCTTTGAATTAGATGATTCTATTGAATATGGAGCAAAAATTGATTCTATTTTAAAAGAGATTATGCCAAAAAAGGAAGAGCAAAAGTAAAAATTAAGGGGAAGCTTTAGCAAAGGTCATAAGTCAAATCATAAGGGGAGGGGACATTTATTGTTGAATAGAAAAAAGATTTTTCTATTCAACAAATAAACAATATTGCACAGAAAAATTGCAAAGCAATTTTTCGCGTCGACAAATCTTAACGCTTCTTTAAGAACTTATATAAATAATTTAAATAAAAAAGAGTAGAGAAAGTTCTTAAAAAGCGAGATTTGTCTACCTCAAGTGGAAATGACCTAAAGGTAAGGTGTGTCCCCTAACATTAAGAGAAAGGAAGAAAAAAATGACATTAGATGATATTTTTGTAGAAATAAAACAAGCAGAAACGATTGTGGTGATGGCGCATGAATCTCCAGACGGTGATGCAATTGGAAGTATGCTAGGTATGAATTTGGCATTAAAGAAACTGGGAAAAAAAGTAGACGTAATTGTCAAAGAATTTCCAAGAACATTTGATTTTTTACCAGGAGCCAAGGAAGTAAAAACAATATCAGATATAGAAATATATGATTTAGCAATTTCATTAGATTGTGCTGATTTAAAAAGGTTAGTCGGAAGAGAATATTTTGAAAAAGCGAAAAAAACAATTGTTATTGATCATCATAGTTCTAATATGATGTATGGAGATTTGAATTTTGTCAATCCAGTATCACCTGCTTGCTGTGAAATTTTAGCAGGTATGTTTGAATATTTTGACATTGATATTGATGCAGAAATCGGAAGTTGTATTGTGACAGGAATTATTACAGATACGGGTGGATTTAAATATGCTAGTGTTACGGCAGAAACATTTGAGTTTACAGCAGAATTATTAAGAAAAGGTGTGAACATATCAGATATTTATCAAAAAGTTTTAGAAACCAGAAGAAAATCTAATTTTGAATTATTAAGAAGAGCAATGAATCGATTAGAACTTTTAGAAGACGATAAAATTGCATTTACATATATTCATAAACAAGATGAAGAAGAGGTACATGCAGAGCCAGGAGATCATGAAGGTATTGTAGAAAATGGAAGAAGCATAGAAGGTGTCAAGGTTTCTGTATTTATACGAGAGAAAGAAGATAATCTATATAAAGTTTCCATGAGGACAGGAAATGGTTCTAATATTAATGTTTCTGATATTTGTTACATTTTTGGCGGTGGAGGTCACCCAAGAGCAGCAGGAGCTACAGTAGCTGGAACCGTTGAACAAGTAAAAGAAAAATTGATAAAAGAAATAAAGAAAGTGTTATAATCGATATTTGAGTTTCAGTATTTTTCAAAGGTGAGGTACCATATATTATTTTTTGAATGATTTCCTCGGCTTGTTTCATAGATTATAATTTCTAAGTTTTTAATAAGTGAGCCTCTCGCTGTTCGCGCTTCCTCACTTATTAAAAACTAAGAATTTATACATCTATTCCACGGCACATTCGTTAATACATTCAAAAAATAATATATGGTACCTCACCTTTGAAAAATACTGAAACTTGAAAAGAGTAGATAAATAAAAAAGAGGTCAAATTATGAATGGAATCATTATTATTAATAAATCAAAGGGGAATACATCACATGATATTGTTGTAAGAGTAAAAAAAATAACAGGAGAAAAAGTAGGTCATACTGGAACATTGGATCCATTAGCAACAGGTGTATTGCCATTATTAATTGGAAAAGGAACATTATGTTCTAAATATTTGATGAATCATGATAAAACATACAAAGTTCTTTTAAAGCTAGGTATTAAAACAAGTACAGGAGATGATGAAGGAGATATTCTAAAAGAAGAGTCTGTGAATACAGAACTTCTAAACAAAGAAAAAGTAAGAATAGTTTTAGGGAGTTTCTTAGGAGAGCAAGAACAAATACCACCAATGTATTCTGCTATTAAGGTAAATGGAAAGAAATTGTACGAATATGCAAGAAAAGGACAAGAAATAGAAATTAAACCAAGAAAAATTACCATATATGATATACAATTGTTAAAAAGTGATAAAGAGAGTAATGAAATACAATTTACAGTAAATTGTTCAAAAGGAACTTATATCAGAAGCTTATGTGAAGATATTGCCAAAAAAATGGGAACTGTAGGATATATGAAAGAATTGCAAAGGACAAAGGTTGGAACATTTGCCATAGAACAATCTGTTTTATTTGAAGATTTGACAAAAGAAACCATAGAAGAACATATCATAACGATTGAAAATCTATTTAAAAACTTAGAAGAGATAAAGTTAAATGAAAGAAAACTACAACTGTTTTTAAATGGTACAAAATTAAGCTTAGATTTAGAAGATGGAATTTATAAAATATATGGTAATCAACAATTTATAGGAATTGGGATTGTAAAAGATAAATTTTTAAAAAGAGATATTGTTATTAATTAAAAATTACAGTTATAGATTAACTTATCACTTGTGCATTAAGTTAAACTATAAAACGATGAGTTCTATAATGCAAATCACCTTAATATACTTAAAATAGAAAAGTATATGAGGTGATTTTTATGTATTATATAAAAGAAGATGACAAGCCTAGTAAAATTGCAAACTTTTTTCACTTTGTGAAATTAGAAAATGATACCATTATTTTACCAATAGTAGATACCAAATTAAATGAAAAAACAGCATACATATTAGCAACGAAAACAAAAAATATATTAGATAAAACCAATAGTAAAAAGTTAGTATTAAGTAAGCAAGTAAAACAACAGGAAGCATATATGAATTATCTATATTCATATAATTATGAAATCGTAGATGGAAGATGGTTATTTCAAATGTTACTTTTTGATGTTTTAAAATACATCATAAAAAAGTTAAAGATAAAAGAGGAAGAAATAAAGATTGGAATTTTAGTAAATGATATTTCAGATTTAGCAATTTACGCAATTGAAAAATTGGTTACTAAATATAAATATGTGAAAATTGTTACGAATCATTTGGCGTGTTTTAAAAAATTAGAGAAAAAAATTTCAGAGGAAAAAGGAATTTTTATAAATGTAGGTAATAATAAAAGAAAAATTTTATCAAAAGTGAATATCATATTGAATTTAGATTTTCCATCAGAATTAATTAATCAATATATTATTAATCATACAGCTATAATAATTAATTTTAAGGGAAATGTAAAAATACAAAATAAAAGATTTAATGGTTTAAATATTAATGGTTATGAAATTGATTGGAAAACAAATCCACATTTAGACAAATTTGAAGCAAAAGACATTTATGAGGCGATGCAATACAAAAAGCAACCAATTGAAGAAATTCTTAAAAGAATAAAAAGAGATAAAGTGATCATTCAATATTTAAAAGGAGAAAAAACAGTTATATAGTTATCATTCAAACCTAATCATCTTTAGGTAGATGTGATATAAGATATTTTTAAGATTCTCGGCTACCCTTCGATTCCCATTTAAGAAATTCTAAAGCAAAAACTATAACAATACCCGGAAACAGGACCCTTTATAGTTTTTGCTTAAAAATTTCTAAAATGACTCTGGTCGCATTCGAATTCTTAAAAATATCTTATATCACATCTACCTAAAGATGATTAGGTTTGAATGGTAACGTTATATAAGTGAAAAACTTAAAAATTTTATGAAATGCTTTCCTTTTTTTATAAAATATAATATAATGTAGATATCGATTTTTACAAGGACTCGACAAAGTCAAAAGCTTACAAATGAATAAATGAAAAGTTCTTACAAAGCGAAATATATACAAATTGGCAAGGAGGTATACATATGCCAAGTAGTAATAATAGAAGTAATGATAAGGCTAAAACTAAAAAGTATAATATGAACAAAGCAAAAAAAAGGCGAAGACCAAATATATCAACGAGAAAGAATGTAGAAAACACAAAAAAAGTATCTACACAAAATAAAAATAGAACAGGCAAAGAGAAAAAATCAAAAAATAAAGAAAGAAAATTTTCTTCAAAACATCCAAAATTGATGTTAGCGATAAAAATTTTTATTATTATATTCTTAATATTATGCGTGATTGGAGCAGGAATTATTGTAGGTGTTTTTTTTGGATTATTTGGTGATGATTTTGAAATTACGAAAGAAGAATTAACAGTTGCCACTGCAAATTCTGTTATTGTTGACCAAAATGGTGCAGTGATTGCAGAATTAAGTGGTGATGAAAAGAGAAAAATTATTACTCTTGAAGATATGGCAGATTATTTACCAAAAGCATATGTTGCAATGGAAGATGAAAGATTCTATCAACATCATGGTGTAGATTTAAAAAGAACTGCTGGTGCAATTTTTCATACTGTATTAGGGAATAGTTCATATGGAGGAAGTACCATTACACAGCAATTAGTTAAAAATATTACAAAAGATGATGAAAGATCTGGTATTGCTGGTATCATGAGAAAAGTAAGAGAATGGGCAAAAGCCTATCAAGTAGAAAGAATGATATCAAAAGATCAAATTCTAGAATTATATTTAAATATATTGTATGTTGGAGGAGAAGGAAATTTACATGGTGTTGAATTAGGAGCAGAATATTATTTTAACAAAAGTGCAAAAGATTTGAGTTTAGCAGAATGTGCTTACATGGCAGGAATTAATAGTTCACCAAGTCGATATAATCCTTTTGATCAAACAACAGATAATACAGAGAGAATAAAAAATCAAACAAAAGTTGCTTTAAATAAAATGAATGAATTAGGGTATATCAATAGTCAAGACGAATATAATGCAGCGATAGCAGAAGTAGATGCAGGACTAAAATTCCAAAAAGGAGAAATTTCTACTACTTCATCATATTCATATCATACAGAAGCATTATTAGACCAAGTAATTGATCAATTTGTAGAAGAAAAAGGTTGGTCAGAACAATTTGCTGAAAATTATGTATATAGTAGTGGACTTACCATTTATTCCACAGTAGATGCTAACATACAAGCACAAATGGAAGAGGAGTTTGCTAAAGATAAATATATTGTTGCAGGAAGGGAAAAAGATCAAACAACAGGAGAAAAGAAAAATGAGCATTCACAAGCAGCAATGGTGGTTATAGACTATAAAACAGGAAATGTAGTAGGTACTGTTGGTGGTTTAGGTAGTAAGACAGACAGTAGAGGATTAAATAGGGCAACACAAAGTGTTAGACAAACAGGATCATCGATAAAACCATTAGCAGTTGTTGCACCAGGATTAGAAGAAAAAGTGATTACAGCAGCAACAGCTTATATGGATCAACAAACAGATTTTGGCGGAAATTATGTACCTAAAAATCAGAGTGGATATAATAATCGTTCTGTTAATATTCGATATTTTATTTCAAAATCTTTAAATGTGCCAGCTGTAAAGATTATGAGAGAATTATCTCCTGCAAAATCAATAGAATATTTAAATAAAATGGGACTTAGTCATTATAATGCAGATGAAGATGCAGATTTATCATTAGCACTAGGAGGAACAACAAATGGAGCAACACCATTAGAAATGGCTGCAGCATATGGTGCACTTGCAAATGATGGTGTATATATTCAACCAACATTTTATACAAAAGTAGTAGATTCTAGTGGTAATACAGTATTAACCCCAAAACAAGAACAAACCAGAATTATATCAGAGCAAAATGCATTTATTGTAAAATCTATTTTACAAGAACCTGTAAAATCTGGTGGTACAGCAACCTATTGTGCAATTCGAGGAATGGATGTGGCAGCTAAAACAGGAACAACAGATGATGATTATGATAGATGGCTTTGTGGATTTACACCATATTATTCAGGTGCATGCTGGTTTGGTTATGATCAACCAGAAACAGTACAATATTCGGGAAATCCAGCAGGTAATATTTGGGACGGGGTGATGACAGCCATTCATGAAGATCTAGAAAATGCAACTTTTACAAGACCAAATGGAATTGTAGAAGAAACTGTATGTAGAACAACAGGATGTTTAGCAACAACAGGATGTGCCAATACATATACAGAAATATTTACACAAGATAATATACCAGAAAAATGTGAAGGACATGGTAGTCAGACAATATGTTCTGAATCAAAATTAGTGGCAACAGAATATTGTTCACAATATTGTGCAGTTACACAAAATTATTATGGAGCTGTTTTACCAAAAGAACAATTAAATTTATGGAAACCACTTAGTGGGGGAAGTGCTTCTGGAACAAGAATTAATGAAATTTGTACCTTACATACAAAACCAAAAGAAAAAGAACCAGAAAAACCTAAGCCAAATACGAATACTACCAATACAGCTAGTGGTGGAAATACAACAGGTAGTGGAAATACAACTAGTGGAGGAAATGCTACCAGTGGAGGAAATACCACAGATGGTGGAAGTGGTTCGGGAGGAGAAAAGCCAGCAGATACCCCAAATAACACAACATCTACTCCTGGAAATACGACACCATAGGTTACAGGTAATCCTTAAAAACCTAATTTTAGACAAGGAATGATGATTTATTGGATATCTATTTATATAATACATTAACAAAAGAAAAAGATATTTTTAAACCAATCAATGAAAAGGAAGTACACATATATTCATGTGGACCAACGGTATATAAAGATGCAACAATTGGAAATATGAGAACAAATATATTTCAAGATGTATTAAGAAGAATGTTAAAATATAATGGATACAAAATAAAACAAGTGATGAATATTACAGATGTTGGACATTTAGTTTCTGATGGTGATGAAGGAGAAGACAAAATGATTAAATCAGCTAGAGAAGAGCATAAAACTCCGTTAGAAATTGCTGAACATTATACAAAATTATTTTTTGAAGATTTAAAAGATTTGAATATAGAAATTCCAGAAGTGGTTTGTAAGGCAACAGATTATATACCAGAAATGCTAGAATATGTAAAAGAACTTGTAGAAAAAGGATATGCCTATGAAACATCAACTGCTATCTACTTTGATGTTTCTAAATTAGATAAATATCCAGTTTTATCAAATGTCAATGTAGAAGAACAAAAAGCAGGAGCAAGAGTGGATATTGACAAAGAAAAGAAAAACCCATATGATTTTGCATTATGGATAAAAGCTCCTAAAAATCATCTAATGAAATGGGATAGCCCATGGGGACCAAGTTATCCAGGATGGCATATTGAATGTTCTGCTATGTCAAGAAAATATTTAGGAGAACAATTTGATATCCATACAGGAGGAATTGATTTAATACCAACACATCATGAAAATGAAATTGCACAAAGTAAAGGAGTATGTGGAAAAATACCAGCGAATTATTGGATACATGGAGAATATCTATTAATCAATGGTGGTAAGATGTCAAAAAGCTTAGGAAATGTTTACTTATTAAAAGACATTAAAGAAAAAGGATATGATCCATTGGTATATAAATTATTATGCTATACATGTAGTTATAGAAATAAATTAAACTTCACATGGGCAGGCATAGAATCTTCTGCAAAATCATTAGAAAGATTAAGAAATGGTTATCAAGCAAATAAAAAAGGTACAGACACTTTAACTGAAGAAGATAAAAAAGAACTAGATAAATTAGAAAGTGAATTCCATAAAGCAATTAATGATGATATGAATATGCCTTTGGCTATGAGTTTTGTATGGGAAGTGATCAAATATCCAAAAAAATCACCAGAGATTGCTGAATTATTACTAAAATTTGATACAGTATTAGGAATTAACATCGATAAAAAAGAAGCAAATAAAGAAATAGAAATTCCAGAAGAAATTTTAAAACTTGTAGAAGAAAGAAAACAGGCAAGACAAGAAAAAAATTGGGAAGAGTCAGATAGATTAAGAGATTTAATCAAAGAAAAAGGATATGAAATAAAAGATACAAAAGAAGGATTAGAAATTTACTATATAAAAAAATAGAAGGAGGAAGAATATATGAGATTCCTTTCTAGAAAAAAACAACAACAACCAGAATCAGCAGTAAAAACAGAAAATCAAAATTTTGCAATATATATAGATAAATGTTGTCAAGAGTTAGAAGAAGCAGGATATGGAAGTTTAAAAATAGAAGAATTTAAGACAAGTGTTCGAAATGATCGAAGTGAAGATGCAATAGAAATGAAAAAGAGAATAGAATTGAGAACAATTGAAAAAGATAAATCCATTTTAGAAGAACGTATTCAAAGAATAGAAAAAGGAGAACGGTACAGAACAAGAAAAAATAATCGAAATTGCTAAGCTGAAACAATATTATAGAGATAAGTGGGGACATCCCATCGATATAGAAAAGCAAAAACAAAGTGCTATCAAAGAATTAGCACAAGCAGGATACGGAGAATTTAAGCTAGAGGAGTTCAAGAAAAGATTAGAAAATTTTCAAGGTGACAATAAAGCAATTGTTTCACAAATTTTAGGATTTACAACATCAGCAAAACAAGATATTTGTCATTTTAGAGAATATGTACAAGAAAAAAAGAAAAGAGTATTAGATCTTAAAGATGTGACACCAGAACAAAAGGCATATCAAAAAATATATGGAGAAGAAGGAAAGCAAGGATTTGATTATATAGGAAAAATAAAACAAAATGGTGCTGAATTAATAGATATCCATTTTGCTATAGCATGTGGACATGATAAAGTTTTAGAGCATGCACAAAAGTTGGTAGAAAAAATGCAACTGTATGGTATCAATACAGAATTTTGTGATAAATTTTTAGTAGCTGCTACTAATGTACAACAAAGGAAAGATATGAGACTTGAAGAAAAGCAAGATGTTATTACAACCATAGCATCAGCTGTTATAATGAGTCAGCATGAGAAAATTAATATATATACATCTGCAATAGCCGCAAATCTAATAAAAGAAGGTGCAACAGCACTAGGATTTTCAAGTGAAAAAGAGTTTATAAAACATTTGTTAGGTGCAAACGAAAAAGATTTGTCTAAAATATATGGAATGAGAATGATGGAGCAAAATGCAAATTTGTCAAAACTCACTTTTGGTGAGCAAATGAAAGCAATACAACAAGCAATAGAAAGAAAAAATTTTATAAATATGCAAGATATCGCAAGAAATTCACTAGAAAGTGGCATATCAAAAAAAGATATTATACAAGCAAAACAATATGAAGAAAACAAAAGAAATTCTAAACCCGAGAAAGGAAGAGAAACAAATGACTAATAACTATCCAAAAGCATATAGTCAAGTTTTAGAAATAGTAAAATATTTGCCTAAAGATGACTATGAGAAAATTCCCCATAGTAAAATAGATTTTTTTGAAAAATATAAAGATAAAGAATATACATATGATTTTAATCCTCAAAAAGATATTCAGTCACAAGGAATTATGAGAGAAACTTATGCCATTATTATTTTATTATATCAAGAATTTTTTGCTACACAAATACAAAGAGAAAAAATCAATAAAATTTTAGAAATAAATGAAGAAGAACAACAAAAAATAGCAAGAGAAAGATATAACCCAGACAACATATTTAAAGCGCATAATGAAACAATAAAGCAGAAAAATGAGCAAAAGCAAGAAAAAGATTTAATGGATTTAACAACAATAAAATGGTATCAAAAGTTGATTTTACATTTGAAAAAGATGATTAGAAAGTGTTAAAATAACTTAAATTATGAAAGGAATGATTTTATGGCAATATTATTACCAGGAGGAGCTGGATTTATTGGAAGTCATACAGCAGTAGAATTATTAAATGCAGGAAAAGAAATTGTTATTATAGATGATTTTTCTAATAGCAAACCAAGCGTATTAGATGCCATTAAGAAAATAACAGGAAAAGATTTTAAATTTTATGAAATGAATTATATGGATAGAGAAAAACTAGAAAAGGTTTTTGAAGAAAATGACATAGAAGCAGTTATCAATTTTGCAGGATTTAAAGCAGTAGGAGAATCTGTTCAAAAACCAATTGAATATTATATGAATAATGTTTCAGGAGCATTAGTTGTATTAGACACTATGAGAAAATATAATTGTAAAACATTTATATTCAGTTCATCAGCAACTGTATATGGAGATCCAGAAACGATCCCAATTACAGAAGAATGTAAAACAGGAGGAACAACAAATCCATATGGTACAAGTAAATTATTTATTGAACAAATTTTAAAAGATGTTTATCATGCAGATAATACTTGGAATATAAGTATATTAAGATATTTTAATCCAGTAGGAGCACATGAAAGTGGATTAATTGGAGAAGAACCACAAGGAATACCAAATAACTTAATGCCATATGTTGTGCGTGTTGCAGCAGGAACTTTACCAGAATTATCAGTATTTGGAAATGATTATGACACACCAGATGGAACAGGGGTTAGAGATTATATTCATGTTGTAGATTTAGCCAAAGGACATGTAAAAGCATTAGAAAAATTAGAAAAAGAAAAGGAAGGATTATATATTTACAATTTGGGAACAGGAAAAGGATATAGCGTGTTAGACATGGTAAAAGCATTTGAAAAAGCAACAGGACAAAAAGTACCATATAAAATTACAGCAAGAAGAGCAGGAGATATTGCAACATGTTATGCAGATCCTCAAAAAGCAAAAGAAGAATTAGGATGGACGGCAGAAAAAACACTAGAAGATATGTGTTTAGATTCATGGAGATATATTCAAACAGAACGTTAGGGACGTGTTGTCCAATTGGGGACGTTTCTGTTTAGGACATTTTTATGTAAATCTTTAATTCTATAAAAATCATATATAATAAAAATTTATGGAATGACGAATATGAATGAAATCATAGTAGAAAAAATGAGGAAAGTAATAAATTTTTATTATATATCATTTTTATTTTATAGAATTTTAAAAAAATGTCCCAAACAGAAACGTCCCCAATTGGACATTACTTTACTTATATAACAATGTAATTCGATTTCCAATTTTCTCAATAAATCCATCTTCTTTTAATAGTTTTAGTTCTCTCATCATAGCACTTCTGTCAACACTTAAGTAATCTGCTAAATCTGTTAGAGAAAAAGGTAGTTCAAAAGAAGTACTTAGTTTTCTAGTAGAAAGTAAAGAGAAATAGCCAAGTAATTTATCTCTAGTAGATCTTTTTGTTAATAATTCAATTCTCATATTTAAGTCAGTTACTTTGTTTAGAATCAATTGTGGTAAGTTTTCAGATAATGTTTGATGAAATTTACAATTGCTTCTACATTTATGGAAAATATCATCATAACTATAGAAAAGAACTGTACAATTGGATTTTGCTTCTACTAACAATTCATTATTGGTTGTAATGGTATAAAATACTTCACCGAACAGAGAATTTTTTGAAAAATGTTCTACAATGGTTCGATTACCATTTAAGTCATAACGCACTAAATCAGCATTTCCATCTAATAATATACATAATTGATTTCGATTTTTAATATAAGTTGTTACTACTTCATTTTTACTGAAAACTTTTTTTTGCTTTTTTTGACAAGAATTTGAAAAGTCAAGAATGAAGTTTTCTATGTCAAAGTTGGTATTCACGCTTTTTCCTCCTTTAAAATTACATAAGCATTATACACGAAAAAAGTTGCAAAAGCAACAATAGAACAAAAATATTTTTGTAATATTTTTGTAATATATTTGTAATAAAAGAAAAATGCTTAGAGGTAAAAGAGATTAAGAACTGGAAAAAGTTTTTTTTCATAATGTGTTGCTTTTGCAACGGAAAATAAAAATGGTAGGGATATAATGTAACCATACTAATCGAAGGAGGAAATGTAAAATGAAAGTTATTAAAAGGGATGGAAGAGCTGTTGATTATGATAGAGCAAAAATTCAAACAGCAATTGAAAAAGCAAATCAAGAGGTAAAACCAAGAGAAAGAGCAAATAAGGAAGATATTAAAGGTATTATTCAATATATAGAAGAATTAAATAAAAAGAGAATGCTAGTGGAAGATATCCAAGATATCATTGAAGAAAAATTAATGGAAATTGAAAAATATGAATTAGCAAAAAAATATATTGTATATAGATATACAAGAGCTTTGGTTAGAAAACAAAATACAACTGATGAAACGATATTAGGACTAATCAGAAATGAAAATAAAGAACTAGCAGAAGAAAACTCAAATAAAAATACTTTACTTGCTTCAACACAAAGAGATTATATTGCAGGTGAAGTATCAAGAGATTTAACAAGAAGATTATTATTACCAGAAAAGATTGCCAAAGCAGATGCTGACGGAGTTTTACATTTCCACGATGCAGATTACTTTGTACAACCAATTTTCAACTGTTGCTTAATTAATATATCAGATATGTTAGATAATGGAACTGTTATGAATGGAAAAATGATAGAAAGTCCAAAGAGTTTCCA